>CAZOSH010000140.1:0-3873 GCA_964582395.1 uncultured Oscillospiraceae bacterium
GCCGGTGGAAATGCAAGCCTTACAATGATGTACGACACAATGATGAGACTTTGGGTTTTCGGCGCGCCTGAAAGCAGCAAACCTTGGAGTACTGAAGCTAAAGTAAAATGGCTTTGCCCTGTTCCCGGTTATGACCGTCATTTTTCCATCTGCCAGCAGCTAGGTATGGAAATGATCAATATTCCCATGACCGAAAACGGTCCCGATATGGATCTTGTAGAAAAGCTTGTTGCGGACGATTCAGTCAAGGGCATTTGGTGCGTTCCCAAATACTCCAACCCCGAGGGTCACATTTACTCCGAAGATACCGTACGTCGTCTTGCTTCAATGAAGACTGCTGCAAATGATTTCCGTATATTCTGGGATAATGCATACATTGTACATCATCTCACTGATGAAAAGCCCGTCCTTCTTAACATCTTCGATGAATGCGCCAAAGCAGGAAACCCTGACAGAGTTTTGATGTTCACATCAACCTCTAAGATCACCTTCCCCGGTGCAGGTGTTGCCGCAATGGCATGTTCTGATGCCAACATTGAATGGACAAAGAAGATCATGTCTGTTCAGGCAATAGGACCTGATAAGATCAATCAGCTTCGTCATTGCCGCTACTTCCCCAATGTTAAAGCCGTTGATGAGCATATGAAAAAGCATGCTGCTATCCTTGCTCCTAAGTTCAAGGCTGTTTCTGACATACTTGAGAAAGAACTTGGCGGCACAGGGGTCGCAACATGGCTTGCACCTAAAGGCGGTTATTTTATAAGCTTTGACTCTATCCCCGGTTGTGCAAAACGCATACATAAGCTCTGTGCTGATGCAGGTGTTGTTCTCACAACTGCCGGTGCAACATTCCCCTACGGAATCGACCCTCAGGATAGAAACATTCGTATTGCACCTTCCCTGCCTCCTGTTTCTGAGCTTTGTGCCGCAATGGAAGTCTTCTGCATTTGTGCAAAGCTTGCCGCAGTAGAAAAGCTTTTAGCTGAATAATTTTCATTTAAAAAGAGCAGTTTGATTGAACTGCTCTTTATTAGTTAATCAAATAATTTATCCCAAAAAGATTTTGAATCATTCTTGTTTTCAATATAGCAGATTGACTCATATAACATAGTAGCTACATCTTCACGAGTAACGTAGTTACCGGCCTTTATAGTATTGTCATCGTACACAGAAATAATTCCATTTACCGTTGTATTTATTAAAGACTGTTCAGCCCATGCGGGAACAGTATCGGTATCCGCAAATGTCATTACTCTATTTTCATCATTTAAACCAATTGCTCTATCAAGTATAGCTGCAGCCTCTGCTCTTGTTATATAATCATTTGCCCTGAATACTTTATTACCATCATCGGCACTGTCTCCACATATAACTCCGCAATTAATTGCCGCAGCCACGTAAGGACGTGCCCAGCTTGGTATATCATCATTATCAGAGAGACCTGTCCCCACCGAAACTGTAGGCAACGCCATTTCAGACACAGAAGCCACCAATGCTATAAACTGTGCCCTCGTAACAGGTGTATCAGGATAAAAGAAGTTTTCTTCTCCGAATGTTTCACCCACCATTATACCTTCTTCTCTCAAATATAAAGAGGCAAAATGAGCGTCGCTATCAAGCATATCGCTGTATGAAAACGACTCTTTTGCAGAAGACTTAACAATTTCTATCGTTACTTTTGCAGTATTTGATACATTTCCGTATTTATCTGTTGCTGTGAACTCAAAGGTATCTTTACCTGATTTGCCATTTTTAGGTTCATATTCGAAATCTGCACCATTGATGTTGACTGTTCCTTTTTTTGGTTCCTTAGTTATCGTATATACACATTCATCTCCATCTGTATCAACTGCAGAAAATGAGCCATTCAATTTAATATTTGAATAAGTTTTAAACGATGCATTAACCGCAACGGGTGCGTAATTGATTCGATCGGATAACGAAACAGTTATAATCACTTCTTCGGCACTTCCTGTTTTTGAGAATATGGGAATAATTGTAAATTGATCGGTCACCTCCGTCTCAATGTCACTCAAAAAAGTTAGGTTATTAAGCTCAGAACGATCAACCACGTCTCCTGCCTCAACAGTATTTTCTCCCACCAAAAGTTTTCCCGAGGCGGGAAGCCGAGATATAACAATAGCATCAAGAGTGTTATTGCCTTTTATTTCCGATGTGAAATCACTTTCAGAAAAAGTAGCTATAGAACCGACTTTTTCACTTTTTGAAAATGCAGAGACAACTGACTGATCATTATTTCCTATAATAGAAAAGCTGAATATGGTTGTGAAAACCAAGGCTAAAACAACCATTGAAAGAATAATTTTTTTACTCACAATATCTTCTCCTCCAAAATTTAATGTGAAGATATTTTTTGCACAGTAAAAAATCAATATTCTTACCACATTTTACATTAAAACCCCGTCGGTTTTACCGACGGGGTCATATATTACCAAATATCCTGATCGTTTTCGGGATGGATGTCTCTGCCCATAAGCTCCTTAAACACTTCACTTAAAGGCTTCTTGTCAAAAAGAAGACTATACATACCATCACAGATAGGAAGAGCTATGTTTCTATCCTTAACAAGCTCGTGAACCGCCTGAGTTGCATAGTATCCTTCAACTACGGCACCTACCTGTTTTAGTGCATCTTCGGGAGACACACCATTTCCGATAAGAAGACCTGCTCTGCGATTTCTAGAATGTTCTGATATACAAGTAACTATTAAATCACCAACACCTGAAAGACCTGCAAAGGTATGAGCCTTGCCACCCAAACAAGTTCCCAAACGAGACATTTCGGATATGCCACGGGTCATTATCATTGCTTTGGTATTATCGCCAAAGCCGGCACCGTCGCTGATTCCAACCGCAAGAGCCATTATGTTCTTCATCGCACCGCCAAGCTCAGCACTTACAATATCAGGGGATGTATAAACTCTGAAATAATCGTTGGTAAATGTCTCCTGAACAAATTCGGCAGCATTTTTATCTTTGGAAGCAGCAAGCACAGCGGTAGGCACCTTTCTAGCTACTTCTTCTGCATGAGAAGGTCCAGTAAGTGCAACAACAGGAACATTGTTTATTACAGATTCAACAGTGTCGCTCAGTAAGCAATACCCTGCTTTTGCATCAAATCCTTTTGTTAAAAGAACAATTGCTTTAGCGCTATTAACATATTGCTTGAGGTTCTCTGCTGTACTTCTTACGCCAAAAGAAGGTGTAACCATAACAATAAGTTCCTTATCCTTGGCACAAGAAATATCTGTAGTAATCTCAATACTATCGGGAATTTTTATTCCTTTTAATAACTTTTCATTACCGCGCTCGCGTTTCAAAAGCTCTGCTTCTTCTTCAAGGAAACTCCATAATACAACATCATTTCCTTTTTCAGTCAAAAGCTTAGCAGTAGCGATACCCCAGCCGCCACTTCCGATAACAGCAATTTTCATTATTTAGACCCTCCTTTTACAGTGATCTTCTTCTCTGTTTTATTAATTATTCTTACAATATTAGCTCTATGCAAAAAGATTACGAATGAGCACGCTACAGCGATAAAAATAAAACGCTTTATATCAATTTGTAATGCTGCCGCGGCAACAATTGCAGTAAGCATAGCACCGCAAGAAGATGCCGATACAATCTTTGTGCATATAAGTATTATAGCAAAAGCCGCTACAGCAATCAAGACTGTTTGCCAACTTACGAAAGAACCAACGATGGCAATGCAAATAACACATTTCCCGCCTCTGAATCCAAAATATAGCGGAAATGCGTGACCAAGCATTACGGCTGCACCCGCGACAATAAGTCCGTCCACTCCGCAGATCGCTGTTCCTGCAAGTGCAGCTCCTACCGACTTGCATACATC
>CAZOSH010000141.1:0-3871 GCA_964582395.1 uncultured Oscillospiraceae bacterium
AGTTGATGTAAATGAAAAGATTTATATGTGCAGCCTTTGTTTTGTTCACAATTACTCTATCGGTCTGCGCTGTTGATGTGTCGGCTGAATCTGCAATTGTTCTTGATTGCTATACAGGAAAAGTAATTTATGAAAAGAACGCAGATGAAAAGCGTTCCATTGCAAGCACTACAAAGATAATGACAGGACTTCTTGCATCAGAAATATATGATATTGATGAAGAAGTAATTATAAAACCCGAATGGTGCGGAATCGAAGGTTCTTCAATGTATCTTACAGCAGGGGAGACGCTTAAAATCGGCGACTTGATTCACGGACTTATGCTTGCAAGCGGTAACGATGCTGCCACCGCCCTTGCTTCACTTCGAAATGAATCCGATTCTTTCATTACACTTATGAATTCTAGGGCCGCTGAGATAGGCCTTGAAAATACAAACTTTGAAAACCCATCGGGATTGGACAGCGAAAATCACTATTCAACTGCACGTGATATGGCTGTACTTACACAATTCGCACTTAAAAACCAGTACTTCGCTAAAGTTTGTTCCACTAAGCAGGGAAACATAGGTAATAGATTTTTTGCCAATCACAATAAGTTGCTTTTTTTGATCAAGGGATGTATTGGTGTAAAAACGGGATACACCGATGACTCTGGCAGATGCTTGGTTTCTGCAGTCAACAGAGACGGACGGCAATTTATTGCCGTCACGCTGAATGCTCCCGATGACTGGGAAGATCATAAAAAGCTATATGATATGGCTTTCTATGATATCGAAAACAGAAACATTGTAAAAAAAGGTCTTATTGGCTACATTGATGTTGCAGGAAAGGGAACTACACCCGTATATATAAAAAATGATGTTTTCGCTTACCTTAGTCATGACGAGCTTGACAGAGTTGAGGTGAGTTTGAAAGGGCAAAGAATTGTTTACGGTGGTTTTTCTGCAGATGAACAATACGGCATACTTACCATTCGATTAGATAGTAAAATAATTCACGAGGAACCGGTTTATTACCAAGACTCGGTAGATGCAGATAAACCAATCTACTCTATATGGGAGAAGATTATTATGTTTTTCTCCAAGAGGTGATATTTTGAAAGAACGTTTACAAAAAATACTGTCCGAAGCGGGAATATGCTCCCGCAGATCAGCAGAAAAATTAATAAATGAAGGTCGTGTAAGGGTAAACGGCATTACATCTTTTTTAGGCGAAAGTGCTGATTTATCAGTCGACACTATAACGGTTGACAATAAACCTATCACAATAAAAAAGAGCAATACGTACATAATGCTCAACAAGCCTCGCGGATATGTGACCACTCTTTCCGATGAAGCCGGAAGAAGATGCATTACAGAGCTTACAGAGGAGATTGGTAAAAGAGTTTATCCCATAGGTCGCCTTGATATGCACTCAGAGGGGTTATTACTTTTAACCGATGACGGTGATCTTGCGTATAAGTTAACCCATCCAAAACACGAGGTGTACAAAAAATACCTTGTAAAAATAACTTGTGACAGCGGAGAACCCGAAATATCTCCCGAAGTAGCACTTTCCAAGCCCATAGAAATTGATGGTATAAAGCTTTTACCGGCTAAATGCTCTCTTGTTGAGCGGCTTGATAAAGATAAGTTTATTCTCACCATTGCTATTCGTGAGGGAAAGAACAGACAGATCCGCAGAATGTGTGTTGCGTGCGGTTATACCGTTAACTCATTAAAGCGCGTTGCGGTAGGAAAAGTTTTGCTTGGTGATTTACCATCAGGAAGATGGAGAAACCTTACAGACAACGAAATAGAGTATTTAAAAAGCCTTTAAAAATACATTTGGCGGTGTAAGATATGAAACGTATAAATGAAGTTATCTCCGAAAAAAGAAATGAACTAACCAGAGGACAAAAGCTTCTGGCAAACTTTATTTCCGAGCATTGTGACAAAGCTGCCTTTATGAGCTCTTTTGAGCTTGCCGCTTACACCGGTGTCAGTCAGTCCACTGTAATAAGATTTGCTGCGGCAATGGGATATGATGGATATACCGATTTTCAGGAAGCTTTGCAGACAGAGCTAAAGTATCGTTTGACTACACTTGAGCGTTTTGAACTGCTCAGCGAGCAGCCCAGTGATGCCGATGTTGTGTCCGAGATCGCCCTATGTGATGCAAGAAATATAAAGAACAATGCAAGCATAAATCAGGACGGACTCAAAAATATCGCAACCCGCATTTTGCTTTCTTCCAAGGTTTATGTATACGGACAGGGAATCGCAGCCGCAGCATCAATTTATCTTGCATCGTATCTTCGTAATATGATGCCTAATATTTGTTGCATAAATCAAACAGGAATCGATCCACTTTCAGCCGTTTCCCAAATAGAAAATGGGGATTTGTTGATATGCATCAGTTTTCCTGTTCACACCAAATCAACTTTTGATATGCTTGATCACGCCAAAGATCGTGACGCCTGCATAGTATCCATAAGTGAAAGCCGTGATTCCCAGATCGCTTCATACTCCGATGTAAGTCTTGTATCAGAATGCGGCGACTACGGAATAAACGGAACATTAGCCCCTGTGATTTCTTTGTGCGGCGCACTTATCAGCATACTTGCCCGCTCGGATGAACGATTCAAAAACAAGCTTAATAATGCTTAATGACATCTAAAAAATCAGAAGGTGAATCAATGAAAATTGCCGTTGTAGGTGGCGGTGCCGCAGGAATGATGGCTGCCATTACCGCTGCACAGAATGGAGCGTCGGTAACTCTTTTTGAGCGCAACTCTATTTGCGGAATAAAACTGAATATAACGGGCAAGGGAAGATGTAATGTTACCAACAACTGCGATGTAAATGGTTTGGTTTCAAATACTGTAAAAAACGGTCGTTTTTTGTATAGTGCATTTTCTTACTTTGATTCACAATCTGCTATTTCTTTTTTTGAAAATGCGGGAGTTCCTTTGAAGACAGAACGTGGAAATCGTGTATTTCCAATATCCGATAATGCTAAAGATATATCAGGCGCCTTAAAAACTGCAATGCATCGTGCTGGTGTAAGCATTGTACATTCAAGAGTAAGATCTATAAAGCAAAATAATGGATATGTGTGCAGAGTAAGTGCTACCGAAGGAGAGTATTCTTTCGATAGAGTCATTCTTGCAACAGGCGGAAAATCCTATCCCAGGACAGGTTCCGACGGTGATGGGCACAGAATAGCAAAAATGCTTGGTCATACCATTACTGAGCTTAAGCCTTCTCTTGTTGCACTTAACGTAAAAGGCAATATTCCCGCAAGGCTTGAAGGTCTCGCATTGAAAAATGTAGCGATAAGTCTTCAAAAAGATAGTAAATCTGTTTATACCGATTTCGGTGAAATGGTATTTACTCATAACGGTGTTTCCGGACCTATGATATTGAGCGCTTCTGCCCACCTTGATCGTAAAAACAGTTTTCCTTACTCATTGATGATCGATCTTAAACCTGCTTTAACTTTAGAAATGTTAGACAAGCGTATTATTTCCGATTTCAATGAATCAAAAAACAAAGATTTTGCAAACTCGTTAGGCAAGCTTTTACCTGCAAAAATCATTCCCGTAGTAATTGAACTTTCAGGTATTCCACCTAATAAAAAGATTAATTCAATAACTGTCGAAGAACGCACAAATCTATGCAATATACTTAAAGCCTTTCCCTTGGAAATTGTTGGTTTTGGACCTATTGATGAGGCAATCGTAACAAGCGGCGGAGTTTCAACAAAGGAAATCGACCCAAAAACTATGGAGTCAAAAATTATCAAGAACTTATATTTCTGCGGCGAGATTATTGATGTTGACGCATATACGGGCGGTTTTAATCTGCAGATTGCTTTTTCAACGGGCTAT
>CAZOSH010000142.1:0-3853 GCA_964582395.1 uncultured Oscillospiraceae bacterium
AAATGAATAGTTTTGGCATCGGTGTATAGTACAATTATACACAGCGAGGTGATGCATGTGGAACGTGAGGATTTTCAAAAACGACTTGCCGAACTCCGAATGAATAAAGGAGTTTCCGCAAGAGATATGAGTTTATCCATTGGGCAGAGCGCCGGATACATCAATAACATCGAAAACGGAACTTGCTTGCCGTCTATGTCAGCATTCTTTTATATCTGCGAATACTTGGGCGTTAGCGAGTCGGATTTCTTCGATATCAGTTCAACAAATCCTACAAAGGCGAATGAACTAATGATTGCATCTAAAGGGCTAAGCAATGAGCAACTGGATAATCTGATAGCCATAGCAAAAGGACTAAAAAAATAATAAAACAAAAGGCAAGTTTGGATTATACCATACTTGCCTTTTGTTTTACACTTCGAAATATTCGCAGCACCTTCTTATAGGTCTCTGTTTTATAACATTCAACAGAATATAACCAATAGTGACCAGACATACAACAAACAAAGCCACCCAACCGTCCGGCCACATTTCTAATATCTGCGTTGCATCCTCGTTTATAATAGGTGTCCCGAACTTAAACTGAATACAAGCATAAGAGGCTATCCCTAATGCTAACACACTAATAAGTTTTATAATCGTCCCTACATACCATATCCAAAAGTTTTTGCTATTCGCTAACACAGATACCACGATCGGCAGCATTACGCCGCCGAAACCGATAAAAACTCTGCCTGGAATTGATACGCCTATAACATCGCAAAGAGCGCAAGGCAATGGAAACAGAGTGAAATCTGTAACCGTTGCACCAACAAGTACAGCATTTAATGAGTGCCCTCCTTCGTGAAGAACGGGGTATATAATTACTGCCGTTAACAATCCGACAATTATTAATCCAACCATTTTTAGAAATTCTTTCAAGGTATCACCTCTCTTATAATTTTTCCAAAAACACACCGCATTAAACAAAGCCATTGGGCACTAAATCAGAGAACTAACCGTTATGTCTTCCACATTTTCGCGTAGGTATTCAATAAATTCTTTTTTGCGAGCTTCTGTCAAACTATTCCAACGCCGAATAATTATCGGATCGTGAAGTAGTATTTCCATACCCTTTCTTGCTTTGGCAGCAGAACAAAACTCTTTGAAACTCCCTAATCTATAATGTTTCTTCTGGAAGTTGATATAAGCGACCCATTTTCCTGTTTTACTGTTGAACGAAACGCCGGTACGCCCAGAGGTGTTGTTAGAACGTATTCTTTTAGAAACAACTATGTTGCTGATTGAAGTACCCTCCACTATATCGCGTCTATGTTTTACAGCATCCTTACGTGTTTCACGGTATTTGCAACCACAACTATGAACTCTGCCGGAACGGAAGGTGCCGACAGATAACTCCACCGTCTTACCGCATTCACATTCAAATTCCCACACAATAGAACCCGTTACATCACGTTTATCCGTTGGGCGAATAGCTTTTAGCCTGTCATAAACCTCTCCGGTAATATCTTCCTTGTTGAGATTAGTAATATGTTGTTTTGCCAAGCAACCACAACTGCGAACATTACCGAATTTCACATTAGCAACAGGCATAATCTTTTCGTTCCCGCAATCACAATTAAATTTCCAAACCGCACGACGTTTTCCTGTTGGTAATTGCTCATACTCGACAAACTCCTCGGCTTCTAACAAACCCCAACGATCGCCCTTTTTAATAGAGTTTTCTTTTTTCTCTCTGACAATACAGCCGCAGCTGCGCGTATGTTGATTTTTTAAGTATGCCGCTGGGACAACCTTTTCGCCGCCGCATTCACACTCACAACGCCATAAATAACCTCTCCTGTCTTTGCCGACAATTTCCCTTGCTATCAATCGACCGAATTGTTGATCTTTAATATCTTTTTTCATATTCATCACTCCAAAAGTAAAGCTCTCGGGCTGCTAAATCCGAGAGCTTTTTCCTTTACCACTTCGATACTATTTTTCCATACACAAGTTTACGTGCATAATCATATTTCGTGATTACCACAATAACCTGATCGCCGATATCAAAGTCTTCATCACATTGATACAGCGAATAAGTACACAGACAATCCATTTCCTCCTCAAGCTTACAGAACACGCCACCTTTGTATTTGCCGGATATTACGGATGCTCGGCGGCAGTTAAGCGGATAACGGGTTTCCACGCCAATAAACGGATGCGGCCGTGCTTCCTTAACGGATATTTGCAAAATGCCGTTTTCTTCGTCGTATTCTTTCAGCACCGCCGTTTTCTTTTCGCCCGGATGGAATCTCTCACGCAAGTCTTCAATCATTCCGTAGGACAGATCTCTTTGAGAGAGCGTCATATCAAAACCGCCGCAGGTTGCAAGCAGATGTGTGGATCCTACGGCAAGTATATTTGCCTCAACCTTTTTACCAACCTTTGGAGTAAGCTTTAGGAAAGATCGACGACGAACCGACATTGCCATTCGGCGAGAAGCTGTGCAGCACTCATCCTCACGGTCAATTCCCGTGATAACATAGTCAATAATCGCCCCGGTCATTGAGCGAAGCACGTGGATTGGTCTTTGGGTAGATTCATCAAACCAGACTTCTTGTTCGGGTATCAGCACCTTTACACGATAACTGATAACAACAAGGCAGTTGATCTCCACTCTTTCGGGTTGCCCTGTCTGTTTGTTTTCAAGAGTGATTGTAGTCGTGTCCACACCGGCAACTCTGCCCGTAAGCATTGAGCCGGAACGGTAAGATGCATATATAGCGTTCCATTCTTTTAATTGTTCTTCGGACAGATCCTTATCAAGCTCGGTTAAATCCAAGTTCATAAAATCCATTATTCTTCTCCTTCCTTCGAGTAAAGATAAAATTCATAATTACCGTCGTTTTTAATGACATAACAGTGGTCGCAGGGCACTCGAATCCCTTGCATTTGTTCTTCTTTTTCGGGCACAAAGATAAGCATACGATATTTGACATTGATGTTTTCCAGTAAGGCAGATACGGCGGCCTCCGTTCCATACGAAACAGGGCAAATATCGTAACGCCACAGTTTCTCCTCCCTCTTTCTGAAAAAGGTCAGAGCAAAGGGTTCTTTGCCTTTAATGATTGGTTCGTCTAATTCAAAACCAAGAATGAGCATTATGTCTATTGCTTTGATAAGTTTTTCATCCAGTTTTCCGCTTTTTGAAAACAGATACCCGTTGCTTTGCTTTATCTTTCTGCCTGCTACTAATGGTAAAACTGTTTTTTCATAAATGGCACCGGGATACTTGTGTTTTAATATCCCTTTTGCTTGATCCTCACGGATCGCCCCGAATCGATTTACCAGGTCCAGTACCATTTGTTGATCCAAGCGTGTATATACTCTCATCTTCTTCATCTCCTTCCTCTGTGTAACCTTCCATCGCATATATGTCTTCCGGCTTTACATATTCGGCTGGCAAACTTAGTATCAAATCACTTTCTTTTTCGCAAATCGTGTTGATGATGGTTGACATTATGTACGCCATTGGATTGATGATGCGGTCCTCATTGACCTTCATCGACTCAACCGTTGACATCAGCGTTTCGCAATCAAGCAAGTTTAAGTAACTACGCACCTTCGCCTGCGGCAATCTTGCGTTGCCGATTTTAAGACTTTCGGAATAATACAAACGTTCAACCGCTTGTATCAACATCTGTCTTACGCTATCCGTAAACAAATGAAGTTCACAACGATCAAGAATTTGTTGTATTATTTCTTCCTCGTCGGTCAGTCCGTCCGTCATTTTCGGCACCCCTATACCACTAAAGTTTCCATAAGACTGATTGACAGACTGACTATTCTCAATATAACTATTTTCAGTCTT
>CAZOSH010000143.1:0-3818 GCA_964582395.1 uncultured Oscillospiraceae bacterium
TATTCTGTTATCCATAAGCTTCACCTTGCTCGTAAAAAATGGTAATTTCAAAAAATGGCTATTTATAAAGACATTATCTTCGACAGCATCTCCATAAATAGCCCTTCTTTGATCAGTCTTTCGGGGGAATTATCCCCCGAAAGACTGAAAAAGATCTGTTTTAATTATTTGATTACCAATTCTGCTGCAATCTTCTGCAGAGTTGCGGCATTTTCAGGTGTAACAGAAGACTGACTGCCTGTAGTATAGATAGCAATACCCTCTGTGCTCTTACCCGTGATCAGAGAATAAATGGTGCAAGCGCCCAGATATCCGCCGTCAGCATTGGGGAAGTCCTGACCCTGAGAGCCTGTGCCGTAGGGGTTGATGCCTGCAGCGATAGCCTTTTCAAAGCCGGTGGTAAGGTCAGCAACAAGTGCGCCGGGAGCAACGGGAACAATGTAATCGGTTACATAAGATCTGATAGCAGCCTTTACATCATCAATGGTAGCGAAGCCGCCCTCGGAGCGATATCTCTCCCAATAGGAAGAACTCTCGTTGGGTCTCCAAGCAGGCTGATAAAGGATGACCTTGCACTCGGGGTTGTAGGTCTTGACATAGTTCATAATGTTAATAACAGACTGAACTTCCTTATCCCTTGTGCCTGCAGTTGTCAGAACATAGTCACGACCAAGCTGAAGAACTACATAATCATAGTACTTCATCTGCATCATATTCTTGACTTTTTCCTGATCGAGACCGGTAAGACCTGCTTCCCAAATATTATATGTAGAACCTTCTGCTACTATCTTGTCAATTCCGTACTCATAGCCGGTTTCTTCAAGCATAGCCTTAAGGTATCTGATGGAATCGTTGCCGATAGCTCTCCACTCAAAATGAGCAGCGCCGACAAAGAGGATATTGCTGCTGCCTTCAAGAATATTGACCTCGGCAGGCTCGGTAACGGTCTTCGCGGAAACGCCTGTGGAGCTGCGGGTTCCGGTTACTTCACAGTAAACATAGATCTTATCACCTACATTGTACTTAAGGCTGGGAACAGCGCAGGTAGATTCATTTGCACCCTCAATGAGAGTACCGCCCTCGTTGCTCTTTGTGGTGTTTACATACCACTGATATGTATACTGATAACCGCGGGTCTCTTCGATCTCAAACCAAGGACCCATCTTTTCGCCTCTTGCAACATCGATTGCAATGGGCTGGTATGCAAGCACTACGGGAACCGCAGGCTCAGCAGTCAGCTTTGCTTCAATAGTAACGCTCTTGCTGACAGTATAGGGGAAGGTGACCTTATCTTCACCGATGAACCAGCCCTCAAATGTGTAGCCGTTACGGTTGGGAGTCTTGGGCTCTTCGATAACATCGCCCTTTTTGTACTCTGCTTCTGTCTCTCTTGTGCCATTGTTAATAACAACGGTCAGTACAGAGTCTTCTGCCTTTTCTTCCTCGCCACATGCTGCAAAAACTGCTACGCACATTACGAGGGCAAGAAGAATTGTAATAAGCTTCTTCATTTTGTCCTCCTTATTTTCATCAGTTTGTCTCAACCGATCTTGTTTTACTT
Source organism: uncultured Oscillospiraceae bacterium (assembly GCA_964582395.1). Taxonomy (GTDB): domain Bacteria; phylum Bacillota; class Clostridia; order Oscillospirales; family Butyricicoccaceae; genus RGIG3513. The sequence goes on from CAZOSH010000143.1 coordinate 1,562, forward strand.
ATTATAGCAGAAAACCCGATATTGTGCAATATCTGGTTTCCCATTCTTCATAAAAATATTAAGTTTTTTTAATATTCTATATATGCCGATGACTATGATTAGTATGCCATAGAAGGACGGATAACAACAAACTGATCGTGTCCGATAGTGCTGAACAGAGCATCTCTAGTCTTCATCAGATCAAGAACACCAACTTCACCCTTATTCAGGCTCATTGCCTTATTCTGACCCACAAACATATAGACGTTATAGACCGAACCTTCTTTGCAGACGATGATATCGCCCGCCATAAGCTGGGTCAGCATGGGTCCCTTGGTACGCTCGCCGACAGAAATCTCCATATCCTCAGGCTCTTCCTCGAGCTCAACAGGAACAGCAGGCTCTGCAGTCATCTTGGCAGTAATTGTAACTGCTTCGTTAACGGTGTAGGGGAAAGTGATCTGGGTCTCACCAACAAACCAACCCTCGAAGATGTATCCGTTACGGATAGGATCCTTGGGAGCTTCGATGACGTCGCCCTTGTTATACTCACCCTTGGTCTCTTTTATACCGTTATTGATAACAACGGTCAGTGTAGTCTTCTCGGGAGTCTTGTTTTCGTTTGCGCCTTCGCTTGCGCCCTCGCCGCATGCTGCAAATACCGCAACACAAAGTGCAAGAGCAAGAAGAATAGTAATAATCTTCTTCATTTTGTCCTTCTGATACTTTTATTTATATTTTGCGTCCGCTTAACAGACAAATTGACATTGTAATAATAACATATGGTCAATTATAAATCAAGTATAAAATGTATACAAACGACAGTTTTATTAAAGTTTCTTAACATTTTCTTAACTAAGCGCAAAAAGACGGATTTTATCCGTCTTTTTTATTAAAATGCTGTATTCATCGTGATTAAAATACATCGTTTTCTTTTTTTGAGTAAATTGATTTAGCCCAATTAAGTATTAAAATTTACAAATTTTTGTATACAAAAATTAAAGTTTATTCAAATTTGCAATTAAGCACAGATCACTCACCCAGCAAGGCGTCATCACAATAGATCTCCTTGCCGTTTTCAATGTAAATTCGGGGCACTCTCTTGTGAACAAGTATCTGTAGATTGCTGAGTCCTATGCCGGTTCTTTCACGGAGATCAAAGAAATTCATTCCCTTTTCTCCGCCATAGACCTGCACTTTGTCCCCTACCTTAACATTTTTGAGATGGGTGACATCGCACATACACATATCCATACAGAAATTGCCTGTATATTCGCACTTTTCACCGTTAATGACTACCCAGCCCACGTGATTGGACAAAGCTTTTGGAATACCGTCGGCATAACCGAAAGGCAATGTTGCGATAACTCTGTCATGATCGGCAGAGTCAAGCAGATCATAACCCATACCCTCCCCCGCGGGGACGGTGTGGATACGGACGATTTCTGTTTCAACTGTCATACCCGGCTGAATTGCATCCGTGCCGGGGACATTAAGGCAAAAGCCTGTAATTACCGAGCCTGCACGGCACATTTCATATCGCATATGAGGATATTTTATAGCGCTTTTTCCGTTGCAAAGGTGACGGCGCTTGAAGGTCACTCCCCTATCCTTGCACAAAGAGAGAAACTTTTCAAACTTTTGGTACTGTTGCTCGTCATGCTCGGCATCAAGCTGTGCCATATGGCTGAAAACACCCTCGATCTGTAGAGAAGGCAGATCAAATATCTTTTTCACCTCATCGGCGCTCTCATCACAGACCGCAAAGCCAAGGCGGTTCATACCTGTATCCACCTTGATCTGGATCTTTGCACTGAGTCCGAGATCACTGAGTATCTTTGCCTGTTCATAAGAATATATTGTTTGTGTGATATTATTCTCGGCAGCATAGTGAAGGAGTCTGTCGGGAGTATAGCCCAAAACAAGGATCTCACCGTCTTTACAGGTCTTACGAAGCTGCATAGCCTCATTTACCGCCGCAACAGCAAACCAAGTAACGCCTTTTTTGAGAAAATGCTTCATCATTTGAGGTGCTCCGTGACCATATCCATCAGCCTTCAGCACTACCATAACATCGCATTCATTATTTATCTTATCCCTGAGAGTCTCAAGGTTAATGTCCATTTGATCAAAGTTAACATAGCATACTGTACTTCTGCAGCATTCCATAAAATCATCTCCTTTGTTCCCTTTTTGGGAATGGGTATCTTGTATTTGCTTATTTTGCAAGAAACGGTATGCCGAAGCAGAACTCGGCATACCGTTTAATCATTGCTTA
>CAZOSH010000144.1:0-3804 GCA_964582395.1 uncultured Oscillospiraceae bacterium
TATAGTCCGTATAAGCATGGTTTTACGGACAAGAAATCCACCAAATGAACCGAGTACTTTTTATTGCTTATTAATGGTTTGTATGATAAAATCATTTCAATAAACTCCGCACAGAAAGGTTGTTTTCTATGGCTATTACCACTGTTTTATTTGATCTTGACGGCACATTACTTCCTATGGATCAGGATGTATTTGTTACCGCATATTTTAAAAAGCTTGCCGCAAAGCTCGTGCCCTATGGCTATGACCCCAAAGAACTGATAGATGCCATATGGATGGGTACGGGCGCAATGATCACCAACAACGGCACTTGCACCAACGAAACTGCCTTTTGGAAAGTATTCTGCAAAAAGTTTGGAGAGAACGCCCGAAAAGATGAGCCTATATTTGAGGAATACTATAAAACCGACTTTCAAACAGTGAAAGAGGTCTGTGGCTTTAACCCCGCAGCCGCAGAAGTAATCAAAGTTCTCAAAGAAAAAGATCTCCGCCTTATTCTTGCCACCAACCCCATCTTCCCCGCTATTGCCACCGAAAGCCGCACACGTTGGGCAGGTCTTGATATATCAAGTTTTGAGTGTTACACCACCTATGAAAACTCAAGCTATTGCAAGCCAAATCTTGACTATTACCGCGAGATAATGTCAAAATGCAATTTAAAGGCTGAAGAATGCCTTATGGTAGGCAATGATGTGGGAGATGATATGGTCACCGCCGAACTGGGAATGAAGGTATTCCTTCTCACCGATTGCCTGATAAATAAAAAGGATGTGGACATAAACCAATATCCCCACGGAAGCTTCCCCGAGCTGATGGAATATATAAACACTCTCTGATATACAAAGGCGCTGACCGATGGTCAGCGCCTTTAGTTTATTCAATATCCAATTCTATGGGCTCGTCAAGGTCGTGAGGGACAGGGACTCCGTTCTTCTTTCGCTGACGCACACACTCGGTAAGCAGATATTCTATCTGACCGTTTACCGAACGAAAATCATCCTCTGCCCAACCTGCTATCGCGGCATAAAGCTTGGGCGAAAGGCGAAGGGGGACCTGCTTTTTCTGCGAGTCGTTCATAACATTAATACAGGCTTCCGGAGTTTACTATAGGCTGGGCATCGCGGTTTCCGCAAAGCACGACCAACAGATTGGAAACCATCGCCGCCTTTCTCTCTTCATCAAGCTGAACTGTGTTATTCTTGCTCAGTCTGTCAAGCGCCATTTCAACCATACCTACAGCACCGTCAACTATCATCTTGCGGGCATCAATAATTGCCGATGCCTGCTGACGCTGAAGCATTACAGCTGCTATCTCGGGAGCATATGCAAGATATGTAATACGGGCTTCGACGACTTCAATGCCTGCCTCATCTACTCTTGCCTGGATCTCATTGCGTATCCTGTCTGCGACCACGTCGCTTGAGCCACGGAGGCTTCCGTCATCCGCCTCTCCGTCACCTGTAGTATCAACATTGGGTGCTACATCGTAAGGATAAATGCGTACTACATTTCTCAGGGCGCTGTCGCACTGCAAAGAGAGAAACTCTTTGTAATTGTCTACATTAAACACAGCCTTTGCGGTGTCAACAATGCGCCAGGTTACCGCAATGCCTATCTCAACGGGATTGCCGAGGCAATCGTTTATTTTCTGACGAGCATTGTTGAGTGTCATTATCTTCAGTGAGATCTTGTTTCCCGTAAGGTCAACATTAACCGCACCTGCTTTACCCGCACTTGTCAATGCACTCAGGGTATTGTGAGTGGTTACATCACCGCTCTGGCTCAGCTTGGTATGGGCAGCGGGATTGAAGCTTGAGGAGAAAGGATTTACGCAGTAAAATCCATCGCCCTTAAGTGTTCCCTTATACTTGCCGAAAAGGGTTATGACCAGCGCTTCCTGGGGTTTAAGCACCCGCAGTCCGCACAAAGGAAGCCAACCTATACAAAGCACAACAAGCGAGATGATAAACAAAGCGGGGCTCTTGCCTTCATCCATCATCATTCCGCCGAAAACAACTCCGAAGACCGATGCTATCAATACAAGAATGGTAATAAGCATAACCGCCATACCGTTCTTCTTTGTGGTAAGTATTTTTTCTGTCATTTTTGGTTCCTCCTATATCATCTTGATATCAAAATGATATCATTATTTCCATATAATGTCAATACCACTTGATATATTTTTCCTCTTGGGGTAAAATCATTGTGTATTTTGCAAAAGGAAGTGTATTTCTTGACTCAGGACAATAAGTTTTTAGGCACTGCGCCTTTGGGCTCTTTGCTCTTTAAATTAGCCATCCCTACGATCTTGGCGCAGCTTATCAATATGCTTTATAATATCGTTGACCGCATTTATATCGGCCATATGCCTGAAAACGGCGACCTTGCGCTGACAGGTGTTGGTGTCTGTCTGCCCGTGATCCTCATTGTTTCGGCGTTTGCCGCCTTGGTCGGTTCGGGCGGTGCGCCCCGCGCTTCGATATTTATGGGAAAAGGCGACATTGGCAGTGCCGAAAAAACTCTCGGCTCTTGTTTTGCTCTGCAGATAATCATATCGGTTATCCTTACGGTCGTTCTTCTAATTTGGGGCAAGCCTTTACTGTTGATGTTTGGTGCAAGCAAAAATACAATAGAGTATGCCGCCGACTATATGGGCATTTATGCCCTGGGCACTGTTTTTGTTCAGCTTACACTGGGACTCAACGCTTTTATAACCGCTCAAGGTTTTACAAAGACCGGTATGTATACTGTTCTTATCGGTGCGGTTTGCAATATAGTCTTAGACCCCATATTTATTTTTGTTTTCGGTATGGGCGTTAAAGGCGCCGCGTTGGCAACAGTAATATCACAAGGTATCTCCTGTGTATGGGTGCTTATCTTCCTTTGCGGGAAAAAGACTATTCTTCGAATCAAAAGCTCCAATATCCGTATAGCACCTAAAATCATTCTCCCCTGCATCGCCTTGGGGCTTGCTCCCTTTGTTATGCAATCCAGCGAAAGTGTGATATCGGTATGCTTCAATGCATCACTGCTGAAATACGGCGGAGATATAGCCGTAGGTGCAATGACCATTCTGACAAGCGTTATGCAATTTGCAATGATGCCCCTTCAGGGACTTGCCCAAGGTGCTCAGCCTATAATCAGTTATAACTACGGTGCAGGCAACGAGAAGCGGGTTAAAAAGACCTTCTTTCTGTTGCTTGGCATTTCACTCTGCTATTCCTTCATCTTGTGGGGTGCTGTTATGCTTTTCCCACACACCTTTGCTTCGATGTTTTCTTCCGATACTTCTTTAGTAAGCTTTGCGGCATCTGCACTGCGTGTGTACTGTGCCGTTCTTTGTGTGTTCGGAATACAGGTTGCCTGCCAGATGACCTTTGTATCCTTGGGTAAAGCGGGCTGCTCTGTCATTGTTGCAGTAATGCGAAAGTTTGTATTGCTTCTTCCCCTCATCTATATAATGCCCGCCTTAATGCCCTACAGAAAGACCGCTGCCGTATACACCGCCGAGCCCATTGCCGATTTTTTGGCAGTCAGCTTTACCGCAATACTTTTCACCTTCCAGTTTAAAAAGGTGCTTCGAGAAATGAGGTGCAATAATGAACAATAATTATGAAGTATTATCCACCTATTCAAAAGACGAGCTTATCGAGCTGATAGAAATATACTCAAAAAACTGGCTCGCCCACGACGGAGTATGGTTTCAATCCATAGAGCAAAAGCTTGGTATGTATGAAGCTATGGAGATCGATATACCTGCCTGGACAAGTTTTACTGTAATTGATGCAAAAAAGATAAAGTGCT
>CAZOSH010000145.1:0-3795 GCA_964582395.1 uncultured Oscillospiraceae bacterium
CAAAAATCATAGGTTTTCTTTTGCTTTTTCAGTCAGAAGCTTTTTACGCTTTTTGGACTGTATCTCCGAAATTGAACGACTTACCGCCGCAACCACCACTATGCCCAAAGACAGCGCTGCCGAAAGCTCAGCGGTATATAATGCCTTGGAGAAGAAATCTCCCATACTGCTATCAAGAGCATATGCCATAGTGTAATAGAGGGAGCTTCCCGGAACAAGAGGAATAAGGCACACTATCCAGAATGTTGTACGGGGAGTTTTCATAAGCCTTGCAAAGACTTCTGAATAGGTAGATGTGACCACCGATACAATGAAGTATCTGAGTATAACGCTCTCGATCACATAACCCAAAGCGACAAATACCATCCATGCCAAAAAACCGCCCAATGTTCCCACAAGAAGTTTTTTACCTCTCGTGTTGAACAAAACACCAAAGCCCAATGTTCCCAGCGCGCCTGCTATGATCTCCATCCATTCGTTAAGTGTAAATATCATATTGCACCTCCGAACAGATACGCTACAACTATGTAACCCAAAGCCATGGATGCTGCATAAAGTATACACTCCATGGTGCGAAGGATTCCCGTAAATGTATCGCCTGTAAACAGATCTCGGACGGCGTTTGTAATGCCGCAACCGGGAATGAGGGTCATTATATTACCCATAATGATATAGTCGGGTGACGGGACAAGTCCTGCCCTTGTTGCAACAAATGCCAATGCGCTGAAAATGGCAGAGGAAAGAAAACGGATCATCATACTGTTTACATGGGCTTTTTTTGCAAAATAATTGAGTATCTCCATAGCTCCGCCTATGGCCGAAGAAAGAGCTATCTCCAAAGCATTGCGGCTGCCGAAGAATAAACTGAAGGAACCAGCAATAATTATACTGGACAAAACTACATGCCAGAGCTTGTACTTATTGTAGCTCATCGCCTCTTCAAGCTTTTGGTCGATGACCTCGGCAGTGGGTCTCTCTTTTGTTATATATCTGACCAGACTGTTGAGGCGGTCGATACACTCGATATCAAAGCCGTCGGGCTTAACTCTGCGGCTGGCGCAAAGGGCGTTGCCGTCTCCTTTTTCAACATTGAGTGTCATATTTGATGTGGTGACAAAGGCATCGGTACGCTCCGCGCCGTATGCCGCGCACATATAGTTAAGACACTCTTCAACTCTGTATACTTCTGCGCCTGCGGCAATCATCTTTTCCGCAATCCGCATAAAGCGTTGCATTAATCTTTCATCCATCACTTTTCAGCTCCGCGATAAGAACTTTTAAGGTTTTTTGCCAAAAATAGTATAACATTCAGTTGCCCTTTAGTCAACAAAGTTTGTAACGCAGATACAGTATATTTTGATCAAGTTTTTCAACCGAAATAAGATCAGCCCCGCAACTTGTTCCTTGTGAAAACAAAGGCAGACTGCTCTCATCCGCCGTAACGGGAGCTACCACCAAACTCAACTCATCCACACAACCCGATTGCAAAAACGCTCCATTAATTATGCTTCCCCCTTCAAGGAGCAGCTTTCTAATACCGAAAAGCTCCCAAAGCTTTAAAAGGGCATATTCAATATCCATTTCCCCGTCTTTTTCAGCGAAGATATATGACACACCAATGTGTCTGAGATAGGCAAGATACCGCTTGTCCGCCACATTAAGCACCTCAATAATATGGGCATCACCATAGCCGGGATCTGAATCTTCTATTCTTCCGCTCTGCCAGCCAAGCCTGCCCTGACGGTCAAAGGCTACGGCATAAAAACCGTTTTTCTCGGCTACAAAGTCACCATCAGGCACTTCTGCTCCATCAAACTTGGTCAGATCTGGAAAAAAACCGCCCATAAAACTGCCCTCCATTGTGACCCTGCCGCAGATATATCCGTCACATTTGAGGTCGCGGTTTATACGATAATACTGGTCTATAGCATCTTGGGTATCGGAACGGGAAAGGAAGTCTCCCGTCACCTTGCCGTCAACCGATGTGGTCATATGGCAGATTATATACGGTCTTTGATTCTTCATATTATCACCTTGACTGACGTTCTTTAAGATTATAAAATAATAATATATTATTCAACACTTTTACGCAATAAGGAGAAATAAAAATGCTGTATAATTCCTTTAAAGATAAGTCTCTCTCCTCTTTGGGAATGGGTTGTATGCGTCTGCCCACACTGCCCAACGGAGAAATAGACGTACCCGCCACCGCTGAAATGGTGGAGCTTGCAATGAAACAAGGAATCAATTATTATGACACCGCCTGGGGCTATCACGGAGGAAACTCCGAAACGGTCATAGGCAAGCTGCTCAGCAAATATCCCCGTGACAGCTATTATATTGCCACCAAGTTTCCCGGCTATGACCTTTCAAATATGCCCAAGGTGCGGGAGATATTTCCCCGTCAGCTTGAAAAAACGGGAATGGAATATTTTGACTTTTATCTCATCCACAATGTTTGTGAAATGAACATTGATGAATATCTTAACCCAATCCACGGCATAATCCCCTATCTGCTTGAGCAGAAGGCGGCAGGAAGGATCAAGCATCTCGGCTTTTCTGCCCACGGAAACATACCCGTTATGGAGCGTTTTTTAGAGGCTTATGCTCCCTATATGGAGTTTTGCCAGATTCAGCTTAATTGGGTGGATTATGATTTTCAGAATGCCAAGGCAAAGCTGGAGCTGCTGAAAAAATACCACCTTCCCGTATGGGTAATGGAGCCGTTACGAGGCGGAAAGCTGGCAAGCCTTTCTCCCGATAACGAGAAAAAGCTCCGCGCTCTGCGAGAGGATGAGTCTGTGCCCGCCTGGAGTTTTAGATGGCTGCAGGCTTTCCCCGAAATATGCGTTACTCTTTCGGGAATGTCCGATTTTAAGCAGATGCAAGAAAATATTTCCACCTATGCCGAAAACAAGCCCGCCACAGCGGAAGAATCTGCAGTTCTATATGAAATTGCTCGGGATATGGTGGATGCTGTACCCTGCACCGCCTGCCGCTATTGCACCGAAAAATGCCCCAAAGGCTTGGATATTCCCACCCTTATTGATCTGTATAACGAGCATTCCTTCACCGGCGGCGGTTTTCTTGCCCCCATGCGTCTGCGTCTTATTGATAAAGACAAAAAGCCCGATGCCTGCATAGGCTGCCGCAGTTGCGAAAAGGTCTGTCCCCAGCAGATAAAGATCTCCGAAATACTTGCAGATTATTGCGAAATATTGAAGAAATAAAACAAAGCTTCCCACTTGGGAAGCTTTGTTTTATTTGCCTTCGTTAAGCTTATCGAGATGTTTATTTCTGAAATAAAGCACCAAATCAGCAGAGACCATTGCAAAGTTAAGGAAATAGAAGACAAGCACATACCATTTTTCTGCAAAGGCTGCCATATAATCAGGATTAAGAAACTTGCCGGTTATGCCTGCCACATAACCGAAAAGTATCAAGCACAAAAATGCAAGGCTCTTGCCCTTGGCGGTGCGCGCCTTAAAAGACTTCATAACATTCATAGGCCAGGATGCGCCAAAGCTGACGATCATAACAATTTCAAGTATCTCTGCCATAAGTATTTACCTCTTTTATCTAATCTATAAGAAATAATACCATAGTTGTGTGAGGTTTTCAAGCAAAAGACCGCTCACCCGAGCGGTCTTGCTACAGTTTGTCAAAAAACTCCTTCAATAGGAGGAGTTTTTTCTAACGGATAGTTTTTGTACGGACATGCGCCGGACAAAAACACCTCGACCCCCCCTCAACGACGCCTTCTTCAATCTTTTTATAGCCGCTTACGACGCCTTC
>CAZOSH010000146.1:0-3776 GCA_964582395.1 uncultured Oscillospiraceae bacterium
TTCACCCTCAAAGATAGCGGTATCACCGATAGACACCAACTTTTCCGCGCCCTCCTTAGAGCATGCACCGATGTCGATATAGATATCATTAAAGGTTATTTCCTTGCCCGTTTTGCCTGCGTTTTCGGATGCCTTGCAGAGACGGAATATACCCGACACCTTTTCAAAGCATACACGAGTATTTATAAGCTCATAGGCATAATGTCCGCCCAAGGGATTGACATAGATAAAGCCCTTTTCGTCGATATAACGAGCCATAAAGCCGATAGCATCCATATGGGCGGCGCACATAATGCGTTTGCCCCTGCCTTTGCCCTTGATGTGGCAAATAAGATTACCCAATGTATCAATGCGTACCTCGTCGCAGAAGGGCTTTGCAAGGTTGGCAATGGTGCGGCCTATTTTGCCTTCATAACCTGAGGTGGAGGCGTTTTTTACAAGCTCTTTTTGCAGATCAAATATGTTAGGCATTCATTCCACCTGCTTCCTCAATGAATAATGCGGCAACCTTTTGTACTGCGGCAATATCGGGGAGATATGCCACCGAATTGGCGCAATGTATATATCTTACGGGAGTGCTGAGTCCGAACATTTTTGCGCCCGTGCCGTAAACATAGGCAGATGCATCGGTTGCACCCTCAATCCTTGTGCGGTATTGCCACTTCACACATTCTCTGTCAGCGGCATCGGTGACCCTTTGACGCAATGTGCGGTCATAGACTGCACCGCTGTCGATAAGTGAAATAACCGCGCCCTCGCGCAATGCGGTGGAGCGGAGATGGGAGGGATTTTCGGGCACATCGCTTGCGGTAGTGGAATCAACCACACCGATACAGCCGGGGTCTAAGCGGTGAATAGCGCTCATCGCGCCACGTGCGCCTATTTCTTCGCCTGTGGTGAACACAAACCAACAGTCATAAGCAAGCTCGCACTCAAGCAGCTTGAGCAGCACCGCACAGCCGATTCGGTCATCAAGTGCCTTGCCCTTGATGCAATCCTGACCAAAGGTGGCAAACTCACTGTCAAATACGGCATAATCGCCCACTCTTACAAGTTTCTCAGCGCTTTCCTTATCGGTAGCACCGATATCAATATACAGAGTCTTCAGTTCGGGAGCTTTTTTGCGCTCCTCAATAGTGGTCAGATGGATAGCCTTAAGAGAGATGATTCCGGAAATCTTGCTTTTGCCCACCTGCATTTTTCTGCCGATAAGCACGCGGGGGTCAATTCCGCCGCTGGCAACTATTTTAAGCATACCGTCTTCGGTAATGCTCTTGACCAAAAAACCGACCTCATCCATATGAGCGCAAAGCATAATGGGACGGGCGGGTGTTCTTTGTCCGCTTTTGAAAACAAAGAGGGATCCTAATGCATCGGTAAAAATTTCATTGGCATAGGGGCGTGCGGCTCTTGCGATATACTCGCGGACTTCTTTCTCATAGCCGGGTACACCGTCAAGAGTGCATAAATCAGATAAAAGCTTGATCACAGTGATACCCTCCCATCAAAAGATTTTATAAATGCAGCAAGTAGCTTGCCCGTATTCTCCACGTCGGAAATGCGCAGCACTTCAACGGGGGAATGCATATATTTAAGGGGCAATGACAGCACCAAAGTGCCGATTCCCTTGCCTGCAGGCTGAAGTGTCCAGGCATTTGTACCGCTTCCCGCGGGAACAGGAGAAAGCTGATAGGGAATGTCATTCTTCTTTGCCGCTTCGATCACAAGCTCTGCAATCTCGGGACGGCTGTTATATCCAATCTCAATAATGGGACCATTGCCCAACTCATTGATAACATCGGGGGCATCGGCGGTCTTCGCGTGGGAAACATCCACTGCAATGGCGAAATCGGGTTTATATCTGTGAGCGGTAAAGGGCGCGCCCTGACAGCCCAATTCTTCCTTGATGCTTGCGGAGATGATAAGGTCAACATCAAGCTTTTCATTCTTCAGCAGGTCCAGGGCGTGAAGAATACAAACAAGGCAAGCTCTGTCGTCAAGTGCCTTGGAGCAAAAATGCTCCTCGCCCAAAATAAAGCCGTCGCCGTAGAAGGTCATATAATCGCCTACACTGACGGTCTGCTTTGCCTGCTCGCCCGTCATTCCGATATCCACAGCCATATCTGCAATGGGAATCGAATTGGTCTTGTCTGTACCCTTTTGCAGATGGGGAGGAACAGAGCCGATAATGCCGCGGATATTTCCATTCTTGGTCAGCACCACCACTTCACTGCCGGGCAGCATACGCTGATCGACACCGATGGCCATGAAACGGAGAAAACCGCTGTCGGTGATCTCGGTAACGATAAAACCTATTTGGTCAATGTGTGCATCGAGCATCAGCTTTGGGGCATTCTCCTTGCCGCAGGGGATAATTCCCACCACATTGCCGAACTCGTCAATGGTGACGGTTTCCGTATATTCCTTTATCATTTCGGCAGCGATTGCGGCGACTCGCATTTCATCGCCCGAAACACCCAACTCGTGGGTAAGTTTTTTGATCTTGTCTGTAAGCATATTTACACCTCTTTAAGGGAGTTAACTACATCTTTGAAGAATCTTCCTCGCACCGCAAAATTGACAAATTGGTCAAAGGATGCACAAGCGGGGGAGAAAAGCACCACATCACCGCTTTTTGCAAGCTTGTGGGCAGTCAAAATAGTATCGGTGAGATTGGGGAAGATAATTATCTCGGGCTTTCTCTCGCAAGGCGCTTTGATGACTGCATCCTTGATCTGCTCCGCAGTCACGCCGCAAAGCAGCAGAGTGTCTACCTTTTGACAGATAAGCTCACCCAACTCGTCAAAGGCGATCTTTTTGTCATATCCACCCGCGATGAGAATAATATTTTCAAAGCAAGCAAGTGCCGCGGCGGCGCGAGTGGGACTGCTTGCGATGGAGTCATTATAATATTTTACCCCATTAAGTTCCCGAACAAACTCAATTCGGTGCTCAACACCGGTAAAGTTTCGTGCAACCTTTATGAGCGCTTCCTGGCTGACCTCATTGCAGACCGCAGCGGATGCGGCTAAAAAGTTTGCAATGTTGTGTTTTCCGGGAATACGCAGCTCCGTTGCTTTCAAAAATGCTTTGCCGTTGCGGAGCAGATTCTCTCCGTCAAAGCTGAAACCTTTTTCCTGCTTGCTCATTGAGAAGAACGAAACCTCAGCCTCAGCCCGCTTTGCAAAATCACGAGTGGTCACATCGTCAAAATTCAGCACGCAGAGATCATCTTCACACTGACACTTGAGAAGTCTTTCTTTTGCATCGGTATATTCGCCCATACCGCGGTGCCAGTCAAGGTGATTGGGGGTAACATTGGTAATAATGGCAATATGTGGCGAATGTGTCATATCCATCAGTTGGAAGGAGGACAGCTCCACCACCACTCGATCTTCGGCACTTATCTCATCAAGGCGGGGAAGGAGGGGAGTTCCGATGTTTCCTCCCAAATGCACCTTAAAGCCTTGCGCCTTGTACATCTCTGCAATAAGGGTGGATGTGGTGGTCTTTCCGTCAGAGCCTGTAATAGCCGTAACGGGGCAGGGGCAGAGAGAAAAGAAAACATCCATCTCGCTGGTTACCTTAGAGCCCCGTGCCTTGGCACGCTCTAAAGCGGGTACGTCGGGGCGCACACCGGGCGTGCGGAAAATAACATCTCCACTAATTTCATCAAGATATCCGTCGCCCGTCACAAACTTTACATTATGTAATTTAAGCTCGGTCAAAAAGTCCGGATCAAAATCCTCTTCCTTTTTCTTATCGTGAACGGTCAA
>CAZOSH010000147.1:0-3751 GCA_964582395.1 uncultured Oscillospiraceae bacterium
TGGGGCATAACACCGTCGTCAGCCGCAACCACCAAGATTGCAATATCGGTAACCTGAGCACCGCGGGCACGCATTGAAGTAAATGCGGCATGACCGGGGGTGTCAAGGAAGGTAATATCTCTGTCATTCAGGCGAACGCGGTATGCACCGATATGCTGTGTAATGCCGCCTGCTTCGCCGGAAGCAACGTCAGCCTGTCTGATAGCATCAAGCAAACTTGTCTTACCGTGGTCAACGTGACCCATAACAACAACAACGGGTGCGCGCTCAACCAATTCTTCTGCGGTATCTTCACGCTCGTCAAAGAGCTTTTCTTCAATGGTGACAACAACTTCCTTTTCAGGAACTGCACCCAGCTCCATAGCAACCAGAGATGCGGTGTCAAAGTCAATATCCTGAGAAATGGACGCCATAACACCCAGCTTCATAAGCTGCTTAATGACCTCAGCGGCGGTCTTCTTCAGACGCAGAGCCAGCTCGCCAACTGCAATGGTTTCGGGGATAAGTACCTTAAGGGGAACTTTCTTAGCCTGTGCCTGCTGCTCTAAGCGGCGCATCTTCTCCTGCTCCTCTGCACGGCGCTTGTTGCCCATAAACTGCTGCTGCTTTTTCTGATTCTGCTTGAACTTCTGCTTGCCCTGTTGTCCCATATGGTCTGCCTGCTTGGGAACAAGGGTCTCAAGACGTTCGTCATACTTATCCATATTGACGCTTGCGCCACGGGTATCAACATAGTGGACCTTCTTAGCGGGCTGCTGGGGCTCATTCTTCTTTTCGGGCTGAGCAGAAGCGGAAGGATTGAGTGTAAGGGTCTGTCCGCCTCTTGCCTTTGCAGGCTGCTTTTTTTCCTGAGGTTTCTTTGCGCGCTCCTGAGCATCTTCCTTTGCCTTCTTTTCGGCAAGGACGCGTTCCTCTGCTTCTCTCTTCTCTTTGAGAAGTCTTTCTTCGCTGTCACGCTTGCGCTGCTCTGCAGCGGCGGCTGCGGGCGCAAATATATCTGCAAGGGACTTGATCTGATTCTTCTGTGACAAAACGTCAAAAACAATATTCAGCTCACCGTCGCTCAATGTCTGAGAGCTGTTCTTGTTGACCTTTCCGTACTGACTCAAAAGGGCGGCTACCTCTTTTGGAGCCATACCAAAGTCCTTTGCAAGTTCAGAAAGCTTATATTTTACTGCCATAAGCTATTTCCTCCGTTTTCTTGCCGCACCTGCGGCAGTCTTTTTTGCCTTGCGTTTTTTCTCACGCTCAAGCTGTTGTGTAAGCTGTTCTTCATAAGTATTCTTTCCCAATTTCTTACAAAGTGCCAGCGCAAATCCTGTATCTGTTATGCCCAATGCGGCACATTCCTTTTGTCCAAGAGTCTCACCCAATTCGGTTTTGGTGGCACTCAGGGTCAAAAGTGGAAGTTCCCAATTCTCTGCGGTGTTTTTTATGGATGATGCGGTGTTTTTTGCCGTATCGGAAGCCAAACAAAGCAGTTTCACTCTGCCCAACTCGGTGGCGGTGTAAATATTGTCCGCACCGATTGCCAGAGCCGATGCCTTTTTCATCAGGCCGATAAAGTGTAGGGTGTTATCCATCCGCCTGCTCCTTTATGGTCTGCCTGATGCTTTCTATGACATCATCGGGAATGGGTACTTCCAAAGCTCGGGAAAGAGCGCGGCTTTTGATCGCCTTTTCCAAGCATTCTTCGTTTTTGCAGATGTACACGCCTCTGCCGTTTGCCTTGCCCTTGGTGTCTACCACAACATTTCCTTCAGGGGTACGGACCACCCTGAGCAATTGTCTTTTTTCAAAATGTCCTCTGCAAGCAGAGCACTGACGCATAGGTATTTTCAAGCCTTCTCTCTCCCTTCTTTTAAGAGATGTATTGATTATTTAATACGCTGCACTCTCGGGCTTTATGTCAATCTTAAAGCCGGTCAGCTTGGCGGCCAGACGGGCGTTCTGGCCTTCCTTACCGATAGCAAGGGACAGCTGGCTGTCGGGAACGACTACTACGCAGCTCTTGTTGTCCTCCAGCATCTGAACCGAAATAACATCGGAGGGTGAAAGAGCCTCTGCCACAAACTGAACGGGGTCTTCGCTGTATTTGATGATATCGATCTTTTCGCCCTTAAGCTCATTGACGACCGCTGCAACTCTGCCGCCCTTGGGACCTACGCATGCGCCGATGGGGTCGACCTCGGGATTGGTGGAAGTAACTGCGATCTTGGTTCTGCTGCCTGCTTCACGGGCGATATGGGTGATGGAAACTACGCCATTGGAGATCTCGGGAACCTCAAGCTCAAAAAGCTTCTTGACAAGACCTGCGTGGGTACGGGAAAGCATGATCTGAGGACCTTTGCCTGCGCCGCGTACTTCAACTACAAAAACCTTGATACGGTCGCCCTCGGTGATGACCTCGCCTGCGATCTGCTCCTGTGCGGGAAGCATTGCTTCGGTGTGCTCACGCTTGCCGCCCAGCTCAACGATAACGCTGCCGTAACGGGGATCGACCTTGGTAACCAAAGCGGTGATGATCTCCTGCTGCTTGTCAGCAAACTCCTCGGCGATCATAGTGCGCTCTGCTTCGCGGATGCCCTGAATGATGACCTGCTTTGCGGTCTGTGTTGCGATTCTGCCAAAATCCTTCATATTAACGGGAACTCTGACCTGATCGCCGATAGCGGGGGCCTTGGAATAAGCCTCTGCATCAAGCAGGCTTATTTCGGTTGCGGGGTTTTCGACCTCCTCAACGATGGTCTTAACTGCTACCATAGAGATAGCGCCGCTCTTTTCGTCGATGTTAACGAAAACATTTTCAATGGCGGCTGCCTGTGTGTCACGCTTATAAAGTGCCTTATAAGCAGCAACAAGTGCCTGGGAAATTCTGTCGAGCATATATTCTTTCTTTATGCCCTTTTCTTTTTCTAACGCTTCCAATGCGCTGATGATCTCGCTTGCCATTTTTCCTTTGCTCCTTCTATTTTAATTTTTTCAGAACTCAAAATAAAGTCTTGCGCCTGCCACCTGTGCATCGGTGAAGGTCTTTTTTTCTTCACCGCAGAGGAGGGTAAACTCACCGTTTTCGTGGCTTTCAAGGGTGCCTATAATGTTGCTTGCGCCGCCCTGTGTCTTGTAGAAGGTCAACTCGACGCTCTTACCCTTTGCCCAGTCATAATGCTCCCGACGAGACAGCTTGCGTTCAAGACCTGCGGAAGAGACGGTCAACACATATGAGGGCAGTGAGTCAAACTCGGGTGCATCCAGCATGGGGTCGATGGTGCGGGACACCTTTTCGCAATCCTCAATAAAAACGCCCTCGTCGCGGTCAATATATACGGTAAGCACATAGCCGGCGCCTTCCTTTTCAAAGGTAACATCCCACAGTGACAGTCCGTTTTCCACGCAGACGGGCTCAGACATTGCTTTTACTTTTGCGATAAAATCTTTTGCTCTCATTTTTGCACCTTCTCTTAATATATAAGAAAGAGTGAGAACCGCTCCCACTCTTTCAACAATCATCTACTTACAAGCAGATTATACCACTATAAATACACAAAATCAAGGCTTTTTATTAATTTTACCCCTTAATTTTCCATTTGGCGGGCAAAAAACAGCGCGGAAGCCTGTGCCATTCGGACATCAAACTCCGAAATAGGCTTATCATTTTTCAAAAATGCCACGCATCCGCACAGATAACCCTCAGAAATAACAGGCGCTAACAACGCTGCCTGAGCTACGGGCACCGAGGGAGACAGGGGCA
>CAZOSH010000148.1:0-3747 GCA_964582395.1 uncultured Oscillospiraceae bacterium
ATACGGGCGGGCGGACAGACCACTGTCACTCATAAAGTCAAGCACCTGAAAATGTACCGACAGACCTGCCCAACCCAATATAAAAGCGGCGGCGGAAAGGCGGGCGCTTAGTGCGGCATTAGAAGATGCTATACCGTAAACCCCCGTGGTCAGCTCCAAAAAGCCTCCGATGAGCTTTTCGGTAAAGGCGGGGCTTAAGTCCAAGGGCGTTGCTGCGGCGGCAATCAGCCTTGCACCGAAGGGGATAATTCCCGAAAGGTAGAGCAGCTTAATGGCAACCGAAAAGAAAATAACATAGGCACAGACATTTATTACCGATTGAGCGGAGGATTTGACCGATTGAGTAAACAAAGCAGAAATGGGCGGGGCGGCTTTTGTATCTTTTGCCGCTTTTGCGGGTAGCGCCTTGTCACCGCGGCGGTAAAAACGGAATATCAGTCCCACAAGCAGTGAGGATAGAATATGAGCGCCGTAGAGCAATAATCCTGCCACCGTACCGCCAAAAAGCGAAGCACCTACCACGCCCAAAATAAAGGCGGGACCGCAATTGTTGCAAAAGGCGAGCAGCCGTTCTGCCTGAACCTTGGTGCAAAGCTTTGAACGGTAGAGAAATATTGCATTTGCCGCACCTACGGGGTAGCCGCCTATGAGCCCCAAAATAAAGGCGGTGGCGCAAACTCCCGGCAGATTGAAAACCTTTTGCATAGGCTTTTCAAGTAGTCTGCCGATCTTTTCGGCAATACCGCAACCTATGGCGATGGATGATACCACCAAAAAGGGAAAAAGCGAGGGGATAAGCACCCTGCCGCAAAGAAGCAGACCTTCTACCGCTGCGGCGGAGGTCTCTTTTGAATATACACAAAGCCCTGCCGCAAAAAGCAGCAACGAGCATATAAACAAGGCTCTTGTAAGTTTTGCGCGAAAGGTCATTTTACCGCTCCCGAGAAAATATATTTTAGAGAATATATATTCCAAAAGAGTGGAGGAAATGATTATGAAAGGCTACCGAAAAATAGTTGATCAGGTCATGCAGCCCGATGATTTTGATACTGCGGCTTGCCGAGGTCTGCCCTGTATCAGAGTGGCATCCGACAGCGTGGTATACATTGACGGACATAGGGGCTTGATCGAATATGACACAACAAGAATAGTTGCACGGGCAAAGGGCAGAAAGATAATCGTCACGGGGAATGATATGCTGCTTGCCGCCTTTTCAAAAACTCAACTTAAGATAAAGGGCAGGATATTCGCCATCGAGTTTGAAAGGACGGAAAAATGAGCATATTTTTAAGGGGAAGTCTTCGCATCAGGGTTGAGGGAGATTGCGAAAGGCTGCTCAATCTTTGCAGTGAGAATAATATTCCGCTTTGGGATGTAGAACGGGAGGACGGCATATCACTCTGCCTGAGTATGCGGGTCGAGCATATTTACACTCTGCGCCGGCTGTGCCGCAAGGCAATGTGCAGACTTCACATAGTCAAAAAGAAGGGGTTGCCCTTCAAGGCGCGGCGGGCATTTCGCCGACCCGCTCTTTTGGTGGGACTTGCTTTGTGCTTGGGGGCTCTGTGGGTGATGAGCCAATGTGTGTGGACTATTGAGATCAATACCGAGGGAAAGTTAAATGAGCGGGAGATCCGTCAGTTGCTCAGTGACGCGGGGCTGAAGGCGGGAACGCCTGTACGGAGCGTACGCGCTCAGAAGATCAAGAACTCTGTTATTTCCGCCGCCGATAATATTGCCTATCTTACGGTAAATATCAAGGGCAGTCACGCTTGCGTCAATGTGTATGAGCGCACTGTGGAGAAGGAAATATCCGAGACTGAGCCTTGTGATGTCATAAGCGGACTGACGGGGGTCATTACCGCCATAAGAGTAAAGCAGGGGGTAACCCAACTTCGTATTGGACAGACAGTGCAGGCAGGTGATATAATAGCAAGCGGGGCGGTTACCGATGCCCTTGGCGAGACCCGTTACTATCATGCCGATGCTGAAATAGACCTGCGCACCTGGTATACCCGAAAAGCCGCCATTCCCACTGAGCTTTTTGAGTATGTTCCCACAGGTGAAACAAAAACAAGATCATATTTGATAGTGGGACAAAAAACTGTTAAACTATATTTGATTGAAAGTATCGGATATAAGTGGTATTATAAGAGTGTAGACCGAAAAACATTGACTATCGGTGAAGATATGGTGCTGCCCGTCACCTTGGTGACCGAGACATATACCCAATGTGAGCGGCGCAGTTTGGAACTTGACGAGGAGCAGATGAAGGAGCTTCTGCAGGGCAGAATGCTGGCAAGCTTTGCTCTTGCATATCCCGATGCATCGGTAGTAAAAAGTGAGTTTTACATAAATAAAAATGAGAAGACCTGTGAGGGCGTTTTAAATCTTGAATGCGCCGAGACCACGGGAATAAAAACAGCGAGGTAGAAAAAATATGGATCAACTTATCAGCGTTGAAAGAATAGAGCATATTGCGGGGCTTTTCGGTCTGCTTGATGAAAATCTCAGACTGCTCAGCTCGGAGTATGGAGTTACCATAACCAACCGGGATGAGCAGATAAAAATATCAGGTGAGCCCGAGCCGGTGTTGCAGGCTCGTCAAGCCATAGAAGCCTTGCTTGAGCTTATTATCCGCGGCGAGGAGATAGATGCACAAAGGGTCAATTATGTTATTTCCATGGTGCGTGACGGCAGACAGGATCAGATAGCGCAGATGGGCAAGGATGTTATTTGCGTGACTATGCGCGGCAAGCCCGTCAAGGCAAAGACGGTAGGTCAGCAGAAATATGTTGATGCGGTGCAGAAGAATATTATGACCATCGGTGTGGGCCCTGCGGGCACGGGTAAGACCTATCTTGCGGTGGCTTGCGCGGTTGCGGCATTCAGGGCAAAGACCATCAACCGTATAATCCTTACCCGTCCCGCCGTTGAAGCGGGAGAAAAGCTGGGCTTTTTGCCCGGTGATCTGCACAATAAGGTCGACCCATATCTGCGTCCTCTTTATGATGCGCTTTTTGATATGATGGGCGCTGAAGCCTTCCAAAGATATAT
Source organism: uncultured Oscillospiraceae bacterium (assembly GCA_964582395.1). GTDB lineage: Bacteria > Bacillota > Clostridia > Oscillospirales > Butyricicoccaceae > RGIG3513. Next base: position 3,058 of record CAZOSH010000148.1, read on the forward strand.
GGAGCGCGGAAACATTGAGGTCGCACCCTTGGCGTATATGCGCGGACGCACCTTGGACGATGCATTTATTATTCTCGATGAGGCGCAGAATACCACCTCGGAGCAGATGAAGATGTTCCTTACCCGTATGGGTATGGGCTCAAAGGTGGTCATCACCGGTGATATTACACAGATCGACCTGCCCGACGGTAAAAAGAGCGGTCTTCGCGAGGCAGTCTCGGTGCTTAAGGGTATCGACGATATAGCCATCTGCAATCTTGACCACCGCGACGTTGTCCGTCACGAGCTGGTATCCAAGATAATTCTTGCGTATGAGAAGAAAAACAACAGCGGAAAGAAGTGAAAATATGTCAAAACTCATTGTTGAAACCGAAGGCAGTGCCCCTGAGAGCGTTAAAAGTCTTATCCGCCTTGCGGCAAAGGCGGCATTTGCCCATTTTGAATATGATTGGGACGGATATGTTTTCGTTCAGCTTGTTGACGGCGATACCATAAGACAGATAAACAACGAGCATCGCGGCATCGACAAGGAGACCGACGTGCTGTCCTTCCCCATGAATGATTTTTACCGCGGTGAGAGCCGAGAGGAGATATATTTTTCTCCAGAGCTTGGCACTTGCGAATTGGGAGATATGGTGATATCCCTTTCCCGCGCCCGTGAGCAGGCAAAGGAGTTCGGCCACAGTGTTG
>CAZOSH010000149.1:0-3733 GCA_964582395.1 uncultured Oscillospiraceae bacterium
TCTTTCTGGCCCGCATGCAGCTGGGGCAGGCATACAACGGCATCCGCAGCCTTGCAGTTTATTAAGTTAAAATGGAAATATCCTGAAACAGCAGGCGATCTTTCTGAGATGCTTTTTTACATAGAGCCCAGATATAGGTGGGAGGATTATATATATATGGGCCGTTAATTCTTGGCCGGTAGTTAGTGAATGGCTTGAAAAACAATGAGAAATAAATGCATATAACATAGGTTTATTCAGTGTATGTTATCTACAGATATAGAGGTCATTTGATAACATAATTCTAAAGACGGTTACACTATTATAACAGCCCGATTTACAACAAAAACGAACAAAAGGCTTCGCTCGGGGAAGAGCGAAGCCTTTTGCCAGTTGGGGAATTAATTAAAAGGATTTGATGATGTCGTCGGGATTGTGGTACTCATATCCGTTAACGTCGCAGCATTCCTTAAGGGTTGCCTTGCCGTCCCAGAAAGAGAGACCTGCGCGCAGATACTTGTTGTCTACCAGAGCCTTCTTTACGCCCTTATTAGCGATCTCAAGGGTGTAGGGCAGGGTTGCGTTGGAAAGCAGAATGGAGGAAGTATGTGCATACAGGGAGGGAATGTTTGCAACTGCATAGTGCAGAACGCCCTCTTCGTAATAGACGGGATCGTCGTGGGTGGTGGAGCGGCAGGTCTCGATTGCACCGTTATCGTCGCAAGCAACGTCAACGATCATTGCGCCGCGTTTCATCAGCTTAAGATCCTCGCGGTAGATCATATGATCCTTTCTTGTCTTCTGCCAAAGTACACAGTTGATGATAACATCAGCGGTCTTCAGGTTAGCAAGAACGTTCTCGCGGGAAGCCTGCAAAAACTCAACATTCTGAGGAAGCAGACCGTGTGCTCTCTGCATTGCCTTGCGGCTGACATCAAGGATGGTAACCTTGTTGCCCAGTGCAGCAGCATATTCAGCAGCGCCCATACCGGTACCGCCGCAGCCGATGATGACGATGTGGGGAGTTGCAACGCCGCAAACACGGCTGAGCATCATTCCGTCACCGCCGTTGATGGTTTCCTTAAAGCGGACAGCAGCCATAAAGCCGCCCTTACCTGCCATTTCGCTCATAGGAGCAAGCAGGGGCAGTCTGCCTTCTGCATCGGTAACATCTTCATAAGCAATACCGATGACCTTGCGGTTCATCAGCTCGATGCTCTGCTCGGGATGTGCTGCAGAATGGATATAGGTAAAGAGGATCTGGCCCTCTTTCTTGTAGCAATCATACTCATGGGGAAGAACTTCCTTAACCTTATAAATAAGGTCAGCGGTATAGACGGTCTCGACATCGACGATCTCAGCGCCTACTGCAGCGTAATCTTCATCGAAGTAACCTGCGCGTGCGCCTGCGTCCTTTTCGACCATGACCTTGTGGCCCGCTCTGATAAGCTCAGCAACGTCGGAAGGAATGGAAGCTACGCGATATTCGTGTTCTTTTGTTTCCTTGGGGATACCGATAATCATATTGTTTCTCTCCTTACAATATTATAATTAGTTTTTAAAAGCACATCAAACTAACATAATATTATACCCCAAGGCGAAAAATGTCAATAATATTTAGCGGCGTTTAACAAACTTAATACTTTCGTAAAACCCAATAAAATCAAGGTTATTGGGCTATTATATGCATCGGATTATACTAATATTTGCGATAACATATACTTGCACCTTTTGAAAGATACCAAGGGTGCCTTCGGCAAGATAATTGCATAAAGGGTCATATTGTGATATAATCCTACACAATAAAGGGTGGGAAAGAAGAAATACGTACAGCTACAGCTGTATGACCTGCCGAAAAATGGAGGTTAATATGAGCACAACAAACAAGCCCACAGGAAAGCTTTTTACTTTGGCGATCGTGGCGCTGATATGCGTATTTATCGGCATATTCAGCAATTTTCTTGTTTTGGATTATGAGTATAGTATTTGGGGCGACTACGAATATGCATTTGAGTTCGACGAGCCCGAAGGAATCACTGTAGCCATCGCTCTGTTCAGCGTTGCCGCTGCAGCCTTGCTGGTTGCCTACGCTTATCTTTCAAAGAAGGGTCAGGGAAAAATATTACTGACTGTTGCCATCTTCGTTTTGGCATTTTGTATGCTCCTTCAGTTTATTGAATATCACGAGCTGGGATTTGCAGATGATATGGAAGATATCGGTGAAGCTCTCGGCGAAATGTTGGAGTATGTTTTTGAGTATAACCCCGGTATGGGCTTATATCTTATTGCAATGATCGTTGACGGTTTTATCGAAATGATGAGCCTTGTATGGATGGCTTTGCTGGCAATTGCCGGAATTATGAGCCTGAGCAACATCAACAAGCCCGCCATTGCAAAATTAATGATGATCCTTTCACTCATTCCCGTTGCCCTTAAGTTCTTTATAGCAAACCCCTTAAGCACATTGTACATATTGTTTGAGCTTGAGGCCATTCCCACTCAAATGCTTCTCAGTGCCGTCTATTGCATAGGCTATTTACTTATGACAATATTTGTAGTAAAGACTGTCGGCGCTAAAAAGCAGGAGCAGGTCACCGAGTCTGCTGAGCCCGCAACACAGGAGTAATTGAATTGTATAATTAAAAACCGACCTGAAAAGGTCGGTTTTTTGCTTGCAAGCATCAAAAGTCTTATAACAGAGCCCAATATATAATGCCGTAGATCACGCTTGCGGTGATTCCGAAGGTAAGAACAGGGCCTGCGATTGTGAACATTTTCACGCAGGTTCCCAGCACCCTTCCCTCGTCGCGGAACTCAATGGCGGGAGAGGCAATGGAGTTTGCAAAGCCGGTAATGGGAACAAGTGTTCCTGCGCCTGCCCATTTTGCCAGCTTTTCAAAGATGCGAAAGGCGGTAAGCAACACCCCTATGGTTATCAGTGTGCAGGAGGTTAGGGCGGCGGCATTTTTCTCACTGATGCCGTTGCTTGTGTAAAGCTCAATGAACGCCTGGCCTAAGGCGCAGATAGCACCGCCCGCCAGAAATGCGCGGGGCACCGTTTTGGCTGAGGGCGAGGCGGGGGATGCTTTTTTGTATGTTTTGCGATATTCCTCGGGGGACATTTTCATAAGATCACCTCTTGGAATTATTTTTCCAAAGGGTGAGTTTTTTATTCAATCACATATTGTTTAATGTGCAAAAATGCCGATGAGCACACCCGTAACCGCCATTGCCGCCGAAATAAGCCACGCACCGGCGGTTTTTTTAAAAAGCTCCATATCAGCTGCCAAACGCCATCAGCCTTGATTTGAGCTGATTCTCGATACTGCATAGCTCGACTGTTGCGGCTCGGCGCTTTTCCTTGCTTTCCTGCTGAATAGCCGCTACCTCGTCAAGGGTCTCTATCAGCATTTTGTTGGTGTCTCGCAAGGTTTCAATGTCAACTATTCCCCGTTGATTTTCCCTTGCCGCCTCTGTGCTCAAGGTCTTTAAGGTTTCGGCATTTTTCCGCAGAAGTGCGTTGGTAATGTCGGTAACCTCCCGCTGAGCGCGGATGGCTTGCATAGAATGCTGAAGTCCAAGGGCGATGACCATCTGACTTTTCCACAGAGGAATGGTATTTACCAGAGTTGACTGGATCTTCTCAGACATAACCGTGTCGTTATTCTGGATCAGGCGAATCTGAGGTGCCATCTGCATTGCCACGGTTCTGGTCAGATCCAGGTCGTGAAGCTTCTTTTCAAAACGATTGCAA
>CAZOSH010000150.1:0-3716 GCA_964582395.1 uncultured Oscillospiraceae bacterium
AGAGCATTGAAAGCACTTGCCGAAAGCATATGCACCTCGTCGATAATGAATATACGGCGGGAGAGCATTGTGGGTGTATAAAGTGCCTCTTCACGAATTGCGCGGATATTATCGACGCCTGTATAGGAAGCTGCGTCGATCTCACTGCAATCGGAGGTGCTGTCTTCCAATATGGCAAGGCAGGAGGGGCACTGATTGCAAGGCTCACCGTTTATGGGATTTTCGCAACAAACGGCGCGAGCGAGGATCTTTGCGCAGGTTGTTTTTCCCGTTCCTCTTGTACCTGTAAAGATATAGGCGTGAGAAACACGACCTTGCTGTACCTGAGACTGCAGAGCGGAGGTGATATGATCTTGTCCTATTACCTGATCGAAGGTCAAAGGTCTCCATTTACGGTATAAAGCCATAGACTGTGCCAAGAAAAACACCTCCAATAAAGATCAATACATCGCTCTGTCCCGTCGTGCGGTTTAAATCGAAACTCCAACCTGCCCGCTGACTTTGCCCTCCGCTCAAGATCGGTTTGCCACGGCACTCGCACCGTTCTGCTTAATGCTGCTCGGTTCCCCGCCTGACATGATTCACAGTGGCACGCTGCGTGGGACCGACCTCTCAACACATTGGACAAAGGGCTGACAACAGATTAAAAGCCCCTCATTAAACCGTTCATCCCCGCGTATAGCGGATTTCGGGCGACAAGGAACCGCTAACTCCCCAATCAGCACGACAGGACAGAACGATGTATAACGAAAATATTATATAACAAAATGCGTTAGTTATCAATGGGAAAATTAAAAAATCAATAGAGATAATATCTTATGGATGTTTCAGCGATCTCTTTCATTATTTCAAACATTTCTTTGACTGTCCATTCTTCTTCGCGGAAAAACATAGAAACCGGTGAAAACTTATTATAGTCCGCACTTCCGTCTCGTTTATGCACATAAATTTTATTCAGAGGATAAAACTCGTTGAGCATACTTACTTTTGAAAGTACGGTTTTGGAGTCTTCTGCAAAATCGCAACCCCAACCAAAGCATACAAAGGGGGTTATTCCTTCGTACATCATCAAGGATTTCACACCCATAAGGTTTTTGCCTAATCGTTCTATAGCATTTCCTACAGCTTGTTTGGATTTGCCTGATTTTAGGCGTTCATCGTTGGTTCCTTGACGTTTTATTTCAGAAATAAGGATGGGCTTGCGTTCGGTCTCCTCTCCATTTTCTGTTTTGACAAGAAAGAGTATTCCTCCGTCGGGTATTATTTTTCGATCAACATAGTTTAAGTCAAATTCGGTTCGAACCCGATGGGAGCGGATAAAATCTATTATGTACTGAACGCCGATCTCTTTTTCAAAAACTATATCGTAGTTTGGAAAGCTTTTTTCAAAGTCAAATCGGTTTTTAATATATTCAGAAACTTCCAGCATAGCAGAATAGATCTGTTTGTCATCTTCTTTGGATCGAGCATTCTTGGGTTTATGTTGTGCGATGTTGGTCATCAGGTTCTTTCTGTGCCCTACTGCCATTAGCTTAAACCTCCTTGTGAAGAATAAAAAGATATTCGTCTACGTGTATATCCCGCTGTCGTAGATTGCGGCTACCGCGGAAAGCGTTGTATTGAATGCTTCTTGTTTTGACCTTGCCGTATTTGCTGAGCAATTGGGTCATCTGCTCAAGGGGAATAAAGCCTTCGGAATTGTATGAGATGATCATATATTCACTGTCAAGGTCGCAAATAAGTTTCTCCAATGCCGCGGCGGCAAGAGCGGGCTTGTTATAATCGGAGCGATGCCATTTGTCAGGAATTCCCGAGACTTTACTGATCGCGCCGTCTATGCGGTTTTCGGCAATGACATTGAGCATAAAATAGTTTGATCCGTAAGGGTGCTGGTCATAGGGAGGGTCAATATATGCAAGGTCTGTATGGGGAAGCTTCTTTGCCAAAGTGTTGGCATCCTCACAATATATATTATAGTCACATTCAAAGTCGGAAAGAATCGGCTTTTTGACTTCAATCTTTCCTTTTATGCGAGGGAGTGCATTACCTGCTTCGCCGCCGTAAGCACCGATGCCCGTCTTTTTTGATTTATAGAATCCCTTAAAAACCCCAGAGGTGTTGGCGTGTACCGAACTTTCGGCAAGCAGGGGTGCTAAAAAGAACTTGTGCATATTCTCGGGAAGGGTGTCGATTGCGGCACGGACGGTGTCAATTATCCGAGCGTTTTCGGGGGTGTAGAAGACGCGCTCTCCGAGCTTGATGTCATTTTCGTCCTTGGGAGCATAGTTTTTTGTGATTATTCCTTCTATGGGGGTTTTGAGAGCATACTCTATCTTTTGGGCGCATTGGGTGTACAGAGCCTCGTCAAACTCATTTTGATTTGCAAGATAGCAGGAGTTGATAATAAAGGAATACTTTTCCAGATCATTTACCGTCAAAACAGAAGAATGAGCTTTGAGCAGACGTGCCACACAACCTGAACCTGAAAAAATGTCCAAAGCGGTGATCTTTTGTTTGCCCAAAGCCTCCTTGATGGAGATTATTTCTTCCTCAATATAGGGGAGAAGCTTGCGTTTGTTTCCTAAATAGGTAATAAGCTGCTCACGCAAATAGAGGGGATTTTCCACAACCTTCATATTTTACACCTTTTTCTGCTGACGGCACCAGATATACATTACAAGGCGGTGGGGAAGAAGCTTTGTGAAAAATATCTGAGCACGGATGGAAAAGCCCACGGTGGACACATCTTTGCCCTTTTTCATATCACGGAGAGCGCGGGTGACCACTTGCTCGGGAGTAAAGAACTTGTTGTAATATGTGATAGTATCATCGGTTGCGGCTCGATTGAAGAAATCGGTCTTGACCCAACCGGGAGAAACTGCCATAACGCGAATGCCAAGCTTTTTAAGTTCCACATTCAGTGCTCGGGAAAAGCTGAGAACAAAGGCCTTTGATGCTCCGTAAACACTGATATACGGCACGGGCTGAAAAGATGACAAAGAGCCCATCTGATAGATCTGAGCGCCTTTGCTCATAAATGGAATAGTGGCATAGGTCATAGCAACCAAAGCCTTGTCATTAAGGTCGATCATTTCAAGCTGATCTTCCAAGGATATATTGCAGAATGCGCCAAATCTGCCAAAGCCGCTGGCATTGACAAGCACCTGAACATTGGGCTTGATTTCGCGCAAAAGCGTGGAATATTCGCTGATGCTTTCGGCCTTGGTCAGATCTAAAGCAACAACACGCAACTTGGCATGAACATCATCGGCGAGTGATGACATTTTTCCTGCACTGCGCGATATGACCCATATTTCATCAAAGCTGTGAGCCTTGTCAAGCTGAAGGACAAACTCTCTACCGATGCCCGAGGAGGCGCCTGTTATAACAGCAATATTCATAAAAATACTCCTTATTCTCCAATATAAGTAAAGCGGGGAAAGGTCTTTCCGTCGCGCTCGATAATTTCATTCCACATATGGGCGGGACGTACCCATATTTTCTTTTCTCCGTAAAGAGCCTGATATATCACCATAGGCTCCAAAGTTTCGGAATGATAGCCCACATCCAACAGGCGATATTCGTTGCCTTTGAAATGCCGATAAAGTCCGGGCTTTAAGTTTTCCATACTTACCTCCATGAAGCCTTCCCCTTGAGGGGAAGGGGGACCGCTTGCGGTGGATGAGGTGTTAAATGATTTAAAATATCATTGCAAA
>CAZOSH010000151.1:0-3686 GCA_964582395.1 uncultured Oscillospiraceae bacterium
TTAACGAAAGTTTTTTATTTTTTTCTTTATTTTCTTTTTCTTTACCCGGAATGAGTTTTATTAAAATAGAACCATATTTTAACCACAGACGGAATGTGTTATCGTATTGAACTCTTACGCCAACGGGTAATATAAGAACTATGACAATGAAAAGAACGATTGCGCCGATGATTGCGAGAGCGATCATTCTTCGGACTCCTCCTCGTTTTCAGCATCAACTATCTCGGATATGGTAAGCTGCTCTGATTCATTTTCAAGCATTGCTGAAAGTTTAGGTAACATTCCTAAGGATGACATACCGAAGCTACGTAAAAAGTTCTCGGTTGTACGGTAGAGGATAGGTCTACCGGGAACATCAAGCCTTCCGCAAGGTTCTATGAGCATTTTATCAACAAGACTTCCAACAGTGTAATCACTGTCTACGCCTCTTATCTGTTCAATATATGCTTTGGTCACAGGCTGTTTATATGCAACAATAGCTAATACCTCTAATGCAGAAGGTGTAAGGGTGGGACGGCGACGGGTCTCAAGGGCATTACGCACTTCCCTGCCGTAGTCCGCTCTTGAACAGAGCTGATAGCGGTTGTCAAGCTTTAATAGCTTAATACCTCTACGCTCATAATCGTAATAATCAGAAAGCTTTGTCGCAATTTCAAAAAGTTCTTTCTTATCTATTCCAAGAACAGCGCAAAGCTTATCTTCACTTATCGATTCTCCTGAAGCAAAAAGAACGGCTTCAAGTTTACATTCAAGTTCATTGAACTCCATCTGTGTCCTCCGATTTTATATCAGTAGATAATCTAAGGTAATAATCATCATCTTCATAGTCAAGTACTACTCTTCCGTTCTTGGATAATTCAAGTATAGCCAAAAAGTATGCAACAATTTCAGATCGGCTTTGAGAAGTGAGAAGTAGGTCTTCAAGTTTAATTGATTCTTGTTTTGTAAAAAGATGAAGAATATGAGTGATCCTTCCCCCGACTGGGACAGATTCTTTACCAACAATAGATTTAAAAGCAGTAATGGGCGGCGGTAAACGTCGTTCTGCTCTTTGAAGAATATCATCGATAGCTTTTAATAGCTGTTCCGCCGTATTATCATAAACTATATCTGAATAATCCTTCTCTAATGGTTCCTGCCCTCTTACATACAGATCTCTGCCTAATTCGGACTTCTCACCCAAATATCCTCCCGCTTCCTTAAAGCGCTGATATTCAAGCAACTGTTCAACAAGCTGTGCCCGTGGGTCTTCTTCTGCTTCGTCCTCATATACAGGCAATAACATCTTTGATTTAATTTGCATAAGATGGGCCGCCATAGTGATAAACTCACTTGCTACGTCCAGATCAAACTCCTGCATTATCTTTATGTATTCAAGATATTGACGCAGAATCTCAGCGATGGGAATGTCTGTGATCTCTACTTTGTTCTTTGATATAAGATGCAAAAGCAGATCGAGAGGACCATCAAAGGATTCAAGGTGAAAGGTTACTTCATTCATTTAATAATTCCTACTTTTAAAAAGAAATTTAGTATGTCAATAATAACAGGAATAATGCTGTCAAGTACTAAGTTAATACCTTTGAATATCAATGGATCAATGATATCGGTTATAAGTAAAAGAAGAAAGCCGATACGAATATACTGTTCATATTTGTAGCAAAAATCTATAGCTTTGTTAGGAAGAAAAAGGAATAATACTTTTGAACCGTCCAACGGAGGTATGGGAATCAAATTAAATACCATAAGACCTACACTGACCTGAGCCATTATAAGCAGAAAATCTGCAAGTCCCATAAGCAACTTAGATTCGGCTTGAAAGTTGATCAGATATACCCATATCAAAAGACAGAAAAAGGTTATCAAAAAGTTGGCAAAAGGACCTGCCGCAGCAGTAATTGCCATACCGAGCTTTTTGCTTTTAATTTTGAACCTGTCGGGCGATACAGGGACAGGTTTTGCCCATCCGATACCTGCCAGAAGCATACATATAAAGCCGATAATGTCAATATGTGAAAAAGGGTTTAATGTAAGTCTGCCATACGCTTTTGCAGTATTGTCGCCCAAAGTGTAGGCGGCTAATCCGTGGGCGAACTCATGAAGGGTCAGTACTATGAGGACCGCAGGGACAAGCATTAAAATATCAGTTAACGAATTACCAAAAAGAATAGGAATCTCCTCCAAGAATTAAAGAACAGCTTTTTTTACGTCATCTACAATAAGGTTTCGGTTTGTCCCTTTTTCAGCAGAAAAGGGAATCAATAAATCATATTCTGTAAGCTCCAAGGTTTCAGATATCAACTCCATAGCGGGAGCTATCTGTGATTTCTTAAGCTTGTCGATCTTGTTTGCAATTATTGTCATAGGTATATTACAGCTTCTCGCGTATTCAACCATAGCAAAATCATTTGCAGTGGGCTCGTGGCGAGAATCAACTATGATATACATCCTTGCGATCTTTGAAGCTTGGTTATACAGGTAATCATCGATGAGTTTTGAATATCTTTGCCTTTCGGCTTCGGATGTCTTTGAATATCCGTATCCTGGCAGATCGACCAACCAAAATATACCGTCAGCATCAAATAGATTGACAAATATTGTCTTCCCGGGTTTGGCGCTGACACGAGCAAAGTTTTTTCTGCCGACAAGCGCGTTTATGGTTGAGGATTTACCGACATTTGAACGACCTGCAAAAAGAACTTGCTTTTTATCATCCCGCGGAAAATCACGGGATGATGCAACACTCTTTACAAAAACAGTTTTTCCAAGATTCATTGGCGTATACGTTTGGCAGGTACGGACTCCTGCGCCATTAAAGCGGATGAACTTACTCTTTCGGATTTTTCATGTGCAGACATATCTCCGAAAATATGTGCTGCAACATCATCCATGTGTGAAACACAAACAAACTTAAGGTTTTCTCTTACAGTAGGATCGATATCTTTGAGATCGGCTCTGTTCTCTTCGGGGATGAATACTGTTGTAATGCCTTCCCTATATGCAGCCATTGTCTTTTCCTTTAAGCCGCCAATCGGGAGAACATTACCTCTGATAGATATCTCACCTGTCATTGCTATATTCTTGGGCACTGCAACCCCGGTAAGAGCAGAAATAAGTGCGGTTGCAATCGTGATACCGGCAGAAGGACCATCCTTTGGAACAGCGCTTTCGGGGAAATGGATATGAATATCCTGCTTGGAATAAAAATCTGCATTAAGACCGAAACGTTCTCTTCTGCTCCGTATATATGTGATTGCAGCTTTTGCAGATTCCTTCATTACATCGCCAAGATTACCTGTAAGCTGAAGTTTTCCTGTACCCTCAACAGAAATAGCCTCTACTTCCAAAATTTCGCCGCCTACGGACGTCCATGCGAGTCCGCATACAACACCGCACTCGGCTGCTTTTATGCGCTCTACGCGCTTATATTTGGGAATGCCGAGATGTTCTTCTAGATTATCAACAGTATACTTAACAGAGTCGGCTTCTGTTTCAAGTAATATTTTTGCAGCCTTGCGGCAAAGTGAGGCTATTCTGCGCTCAAGATTTCTGACACCCGACTCCTTAGTGTACTCGGTAATCAGTTTTCTTAATACATTATCGGTTATTGAGATATCTGACTTTTTTAAACCGTGCTTATCAAGCTGTTTGGGAATAAGATGTTTTTTTGCGATATGCACCTTTTC
>CAZOSH010000152.1:0-3683 GCA_964582395.1 uncultured Oscillospiraceae bacterium
AGCCCTTCTGTTCCCATAATGCAAGGTACTGTAAAGATCATATCTATTTCTCCCATAAACAGTATAAAAGGGTGGAAAATCCACCCTTTTATAATATATTAAATATTACTTTTTTGCAACCAGTAATCCGTAGCCTCCGTCATTTCTTGCATAAACAACGCAGGGTGCGCCGCCCTTTTCGCTGTTCATAAAGAAGAAGAAGCGGTGACCTAAAAGGTTCATCTGTAAAATTGCGTCCTCGATAGTCATGGGCTTTACATCAAGGGTCTTTTCACGGATGATTTCAAAAGACTCGTCGCTATAGTCGGTCATTGCGCCCATAGCTTTGACAAATGACTCTTGACGGAGTCTCTTGGAAAGCTTGGTCTTATTCTTTTGGATCTGCTTGTCAATGGATGCTATCGCGCCGTCGATCGATGCGTACATATCGCTTGTGCGCTCTTCGGCGCGGAAATAAAGTCCTTGAGTCTGCATTGTAATTTCTACAGTCTGCATTCCCCTCTCCTGAGAGAAAGTGACTTGCACGGACACTTCTTTGTCAAAGTACGGAGCGAGCTTTGAGCATTTCTTTTCGGCATACTCGCGAATGGTGCCGGAAGAGTCCATTTTACGATCGGTGAATTTGATATTCATAGGTACACTCCTTTCGGGACTTTATTTTGGGTTTTCCCTGATTAAACTATACCACATATTGACCAAAAAATAAAGAGAAAAATTATATTTTTTACGCAAATTTTACTAAATTTCGACAAGGCAACCGGTGTATACTAATGCTCGAAAGGGATCCTCCTTTCATGCAGGGAGATAATCCTTGCACCGTTCATATCTTTATCCCCACAACCCAAGCTCAGGCATCTGTCGGAATCTTAACGACAGATGCCACTTTTTTTGCAGATGAGTTTTCGCATTTGTAATGGTATATCTTTTCCTATCAAGACGGGCAAACTCGTCTTCACCGCAAAGCAACGGCAGGAGCAAGCCCCTGCCCTACAATTGCACAACAAAGCTTCACGAAAAAACTCCTTCAAAGCTTGAAGGAGTTTTTGTTTTTATCCATGATAAAGTTTTTTGGTCTGATACTTGGGTTCGCAGGTAAGGTTGATTCCCAGCTTGCGGTAAATATCCGCATCCACCTGAGAGAGGATCACCGTGCTGTGCGCCTCACAGCCCCTAAGCTGAGGAAGGGCATCCATTCCCTTCTTTGCATCCTCACTAAGCGATGCGCTGACCGAAAGTGCGATAAGCACCTCATCGGAATGAAGTCGGGGGTTATGATTGCCCAGCATATCTATCTTAAGGCTCTGTATAGGCTCAATAACACTACGGTCGATCATATGGACCTTCTTTTCCATACCCGCAATGCCCTTTACTCCGTTGAGCAGCGCCGCCGCGGAGGGTCCGAGCAGATCGGATGTCTTGCCCGTTACGATCCTTCCGTCGGGAAGCTCTATAGCTACGGCGGGCTTGCCCGTTTCTTCCTCACGCTTCAAGGCGGCTTCAACCACCTTGCGATCGGAAACGGAAATCCCCGCTTGCTTCATAATAAGCTCGATCTTTTCAACGGCGTCACCGTTCGATCTGCCCATACGCACATCACATTTTGCATTGTAATAACGGCGGATGATCTCCATACGGGATGCATTGCTGCAGACTTCGTCGTCGCTGATGGCAAAGCCAACCATATTAACACCCATATCGGTGGGAGATTTATAGGGGCATTCGCCCATAATACGCTCAAATATTGCAGACAATACGGGGAAAACCTCAACATCGCGGTTATAGTTGACAGTGGTTATTCCATAGGCTTCAAGGTGATAGGGATCTATCATATTGACATCGTTAAGGTCGGCTGTTGCCGCCTCGTATGCCAGATTGACAGGATGCTTTAAGGGAAGATTCCATATGGGGAAGGTCTCAAACTTTGCATAGCCCGCTCTGATTCCACGAAGACCTTCGTGATATATCTGCGAAAGGCAGGTGGACATTTTGCCGCTTCCCGGACCGGGTGCGGTTACCACCACCAAGGGACGGGTGGTTTCAATATAATCGTTTCTGCCGAAGCCTTCGGGACTGACTATTTTTTGTATATTATAAGGATAGCCTTCAATTGCATAGTGGATATATACCTTAACTCCGAGCCGCTCAAGCTTTTGCTTAAATGCCAGCGCTGAGCACTGACCTTTGAACTGAGTAAGGACTACACTGCCCACATAAAGACCGATGCCGCGGAATGCATCGATCAGGCGAAGAACATCGGCATCATAAGTAATGCCCAAGTCACCGCGCATCTTGTTTTTCTCTATGTCGGAGGCGTTGATTACGATAACTATCTCTGCCTTGTCTGCAAGGCTCTTGAGCATTTGCACCTTGGTATCGGGCTTAAATCCTACAAGGACACGGGATGCGTGATAATCGTCAAAAAGCTTGCCACCAAACTCCAGATAGAGCTTGCCGCCGAACTTACCGATGGCACGATTTATACCCTCGGTCTGTTTTTCAATGTAAAGATCGTTATTAAATCCGATTTTTTTCACTTTCATCCCTCCTGACTCAACACCTCTTAATTTTAACATAGAGCAGATCGTTTTTCAAGGCAAAAACCGCTCCAAACGGAGCGGTTTTCCCGATATTTTCCAATTATTTAAAAGACAGTGAGGGGCGCAAGACAACAAAGGAGTTTGCAGCCAGCAGACCCTCCAGCTTATTTGCTGAGGAGGTGGCAGACAGTACTCTTGAACCTGAAAGCGCCATCTCAAACAACAATCCGTCGTTAAGGACAAGGTAGACCTTGCAGCCGCTTCCTGTATTGTTGGCAGAAGAAACGATGATATCGCCTGCAATGAGCATTTCCTCTCTGACAAGCTGAACGCGCTCTGGCACAGTTGTGGTCTTATATACATATCTGCCGCCGAACAGAGTACGTACACCCTTTATCAGCATTTTGTTTGAGCTATTAAGTACAGCCTTATCACCCGATGTGGAAAATGCAGTCTTATAAAGAGCCTGATTGGTGGTCAAGCCTAAATCAATACCCAAAGCGCTTTCATAAATAGTATCTATAAGAGCAGCCATTTCACCGCTCTGACCCTTGACATTGTTAGCGGCAGTGATGATTGCCTGCTGCTGTGCCTCACTCAGTGTGTTGCCCACTCTCGTATCTGTGGCGTAGACCTGAATACCATTTACAGTGGTGGTGCCTTCACCGATAAGTGTTCCCGCCGATACGGAGGAGGATATCTTAACAGTATAAGAAACTTCCTTTACTCCGTGGCCTGCTATTGCGAACTTCCAGCTGAGGGTGTTTCCGCTGACCGAATCACCGCCGCTGACAAGGGTGGTGTTTGCGGCAAGTATGCTCTTTACTTCAACGGTAACGGGGTCATCGTTGGTATTGGTGATCTTGATGGTGTAGGTAATGGTGTCTCCCGCATTTGCGGTGATTCCCATAGGATGAGTGCTAAGCTTCTGAGCAACGATTCCCTGCATACTTGCAAAGCGAGTGAGGCTCTTTTCGGGAATGCTCTTGATAAGCTTCAGAGGTCTCAATACGGCATATCTTGCCTCGTTAAGGATATATCTGCCGCTTGTAGACTTGAAATAGGTGTCTGCCATACTGTCGTAGCAAACACTGCCCGATCTATCATAACCTTCATCAGGCTTGCTGTAATCGTAGTTTGAACCTG
>CAZOSH010000153.1:0-3676 GCA_964582395.1 uncultured Oscillospiraceae bacterium
AGAAAAGGTAGACACATGCTCTTTTCATGTGTCTACCTTTATCTTACAGCTTTACGGGATGGTAGTCTCTTTTTGATTTAGAATGCAGTAGCAAGTTTGATCGTTACTTTATCAAGATCCTTATTAAGATTGGTAAGAGCGATTTCTCCGGTGAGCCATTCATTCATCTCATTTGATGCTTTTGTATAAGCATCAGGATTTGTTCTTGTGACAAAAAACATTATATGATAACCATATTCTGACTCAACTATGCCGGAATCACCGTATTTACGAGATGTATCAAAACTCCATTTTTCAAAAGATTCAACCATACTTCCTTCACCGAAATCTTCATAAAGACCGCCGTAGGGGACTGATGCTGTATCTTCGGAATATGTTGTAACATATTCAATAAAGAGTTCTTCTGTAGCACCGCCATCTTGCCATTTTTTGTAAATGTCTTCGGCTTCAAGTTTTGCAGCTGCAAGAGATGCTTCGTCATCTTCAGTCTCAGGAGTGATAAGTATATGACGGACTGATACATTAAAGGTTTCCAATGTGTCGATACCATCATCAATATAGTCGTAATATTGTGCCATCATTTTTTCTTCAAAAAACAGATTTGCATAATAGTACTCGTTTATATAGGTGAGATACTCATCGGCATTTACATATGAGCCGTAAAGCGCGGCAATATATTCGTTTCCATCGGTATATCCATTTGCAACGGCTGTCTTTTCTAAGTTTTCAGACATATTTGCAATTTCAGTCTTATATTCTTCGCTAAGTTCATAATTTGCTGCTTTAGCCAGATCATAAAGAACCATTGTACTATGCCATGAATCAATTGATGATTCAAGGAAAAGATCGCCCCAAGTCTCTGTATAAGAATACTGTTGCTCAAAAAGGGAGGTCGAGGGGTCAAATGCGCTGCTACCATATGCGTTATACATATAATAGACTAAATCGTAATAGTAGATAGCCAATTGAGCATTTGTAAGTTTATGATCACCGAATGAAGCAACTACGTCATCAGGTTTGTTTTCGACGACTTTATTATCGGAAAATACTTTACCGAAGAAGCCGGTTATACTTGTGTAAACACCATTTAGGGGAGATTCTTCATTTCTTCCGGCAATAAGCACCACGCAGAATGCTACAGCAACTACAAGCAGAGCAGCCAAAACTATCGCAATGATACCGGAGCTGCTGATCTTTTTCTTTTTGGCAACGGGAGCATCCTCCATTTGGTCTATGTAGATGCCGTCAGCGCGCATACCCGATTCGTTATCATTGGAAGAAGAAACTGAGATTTCTTCTTTGATATCATATTCTTCGCCGGCTTCTTTTTCAAGAATGGCTTCGATTTCTTCATCTGTAAGGGTAGTAGAATCATCTGTATCGGAATCATTTGATTCAACAGTTGTTTCTTCTGTAGTTGACTCATGAATGGGAGGTTCAACATTATTATCTATAGAAGCATTTTCTGTAGCAGAATCAATATCAGCGTTTTCATCGGATACGATAGTTCCGCAAACAGGACACTCCGTAAGATCATCACTTAAGAAAGCGCCGCAAGATTTACAAATCACAATTTATCAACTCCTAAACATTATGATGATATAATAGCACAAATATAATGCTTTTTCAATTAAATAAAAATATTTTACATTTAGGTCATTTTCGTAAAAATGAATTACTAAAAGAAAAAGGGAGGCATACTATAAAATCATATTATGAATTATACAAAATGAATATTTTGTATAATTCAGGGAGGGCTCAAATAAGGAAAAAAGGCTGTTTTTGGGTTTTGTGGCTTTTTTCGTCCGCTGATTGCCTTATAGGATCAATTTGTTGTTTTAATATTTAGGTAGAGTTATTTGTTTTAGCACAATCATCAAATATAACAAGATTGCTTTTTATTGTCGCAAATTATATTACCTTATATTTTAGAATATTTAGCTTCGAGCTCTAATAATTTTTTCTTTACATTTATATCAGGCGTGTATCCACCGATACCTCCATCGCTTGCAATAACTCTGTGACAAGGAATTATTATTGGCAGATCATTTTTACTTAAAGCATTTGCCACAGCTCTCGCGGATTTCTCATTTCCGCATACTTTTGCAAGCTCTTTATATGTTATCTTTTCTCCGTATTCAACGCTGCAGAGATTGCTCCATACGAGTTGCTCAAACTCTGTTGCATCGCAGGATATCTCAAGTTTAAACTCTTTAAGTTGACCGTGGAAATATTGGTCAAGTTGAATTTCTGCCATTGCCAATACTTGATTAAATCCGTCAGTTATTTCATATTCATCTATTTCGTATTTGCCAAATAAGATTTTTATGATATAATCATCTTGTGCATAAATGGTAATGTCACCTACGGGTGTATTTTCCATTATTCTCTTATAATATGCCATTATTTTTCTCCTTAAAATGGGGTGATTTTTTGAATTATATGAAGGAAGCTCCCGGTGTTTTGCGTGAATATTTGGTCTATATGGAAACAATTTTGGGCAGATCACATCGTACAGTGAATGAGTACTACCTTGACCTTCGCACCTTTTTCCGTTTTATACTTATGTCACGCGGAATGATACAAAAAAATGTTGAATTTGATAATATTTCAATTGATTGTGTAGATATCAAAATGGTTTCAAGTGTAACCCGTACAGAAGTTCTTGATTTTTTGGTTTTTGCGGCAAATGATCGCCCTAAACATCATAAAAGTCCTGAAACTACATATGGAAATACAGCAAAAACACGTGCAAGAAAGATATCATCTCTGCGCGGACTTTATAAATATTACTGCGATAAGCTTCAGTTAATTCCTGATAATCCGACCAGAAGTCTTGATATGCCAAAGGCACAAAAAAAGTTACCGAAGTTTTTGAACTTTGACGAGTCAATGCAACTTATTTCTGCTATTGACGGTGCGAATAAAGAGCGTGATTATTGTATTATTCTATTATTTCTCACCTGCGGGCTTCGTGTATCGGAATTGGTTGGCATTAATATAAGTGATATTTCCGATGACAGACTTAGAGTTACAGGTAAAGGTAATAAAGAACGGATAGTATATATAACCGATGCTTGCAAAGATGCAATTGAAAGTTATATGGCTGTAAGGGTCTCCCCTAAGTCTGGCCACCGAAATGCTTTGTTTATCAGCCGACTTGGTCAAAGAATAGATGATCAGACAGTAAAACATCTTGTCAAAAAACATCTTACAGCGGCAGGACTCGGCAGTAAAAAGCTTTCTGTTCACAAGCTGAGGCACACTGCTGCAACACTGATGTATCAAAATGGTGTTGATGTTCGTACTCTAAAAGAGGTATTGGGACATCAAAATCTCGATACAACAATGATCTATACCCATGTAGTTGATAAGAATCTTCGTGATGCAGCACTTCTTAATCCAATGAGTAATATTAATAAACCAAAGAATATCGAATCTGATGATGAATAAACTGAATAACGGACGGTTTTAAGACCGTCCGTTATTTATTAATTAATCAAAAATTACTCGTTATCGGTTGCCTCTTCTGCAGCTTCTTCAGCAGGAGCTTCTTCCTGTGCAACGGGATCAAGAAGAGCACGGATGCTCAGGGAGATCTTTCTGTTCTCTTCGTCAATAGCAACGGGGAATCCGCATTCTGTCCAGTACATTGCACTGCTCGCAAATGATCAAA
>CAZOSH010000154.1:0-3674 GCA_964582395.1 uncultured Oscillospiraceae bacterium
CCGATGAACCGGATGAACCGGATACTCCCACTGTTCCCGATGAGCCGGATGAGCCGGACGCTCCCGAAACTCCGGAGATTCCAATTGATCCCTCCAATCCCGGCGGCGGCTTGGTTGAAGACGGCGGAGGAATGTGGACACCATTAGGTTGAAAATTATAGATTTTATATAGAATTAAATTAATAAATACGTAAATGAAAAGGGGGAAAAGACGATGGTTGAGAAGATGTACGAAACTCCCGCCCTGGAAGAAATCAGGATCAAGATTGACGATGTAATTATGTCAAGCCCTGTTGATGGAGAAGAACCCGTCAAAGACACAGATATCTTTAACTGAGCCAATAAATCAGCGAGATATTATCGCCCCGTTCGAGAAATCGAATGGGGCGTTTTTTTGAGTGAAAAGTGAAGAGTTGAGGTGTCGCTACGCGACGGAACATTAGGCTCCCGTTGGTCGCAATGAAGAGTTGTGGCGTCGGCAAGCGGACAGATTTTGTAGAGCACGGGCTTGCTCGTGCCCGCCCGCGGACAGGCGTCTCGACTGTGTCCGTGTTTTGAATTAGGCAATTGTAGGGCACGGACTTGCTCGTGCCGTCACTTCGTAATGAAGTTTGCACCGATGGTGCAAAGCACCATCTCACCTGCTACGCAGGAGCTCTTCCAAGGAAGAGCCGAGACGGGGTTTCGCTTCGCTCACAGTGATATATTTTGCTTTGCAAAATGTGATATACACCTTTGGTGTGTGATATGCAGCTTCACTGCGTGATATATATTACTTCGCAAAATGTTAATGTGTCGGCAGAGCCGACGGGTTATGTATGGGAGTAAACCCCTCAGTCTCACTTGCGTTCGACAGCTCCCCTGATAGGGGAGCCGAGCTGTCCCACCCGTTTTGCACAGCAGCGCCGTAGGCGGAATAAATTTCTGTTTTTCTTGATATATAGATTATAATTTGCTATACTTAATATATAAAATAAGTTCAAATTAATATGTATTCGGAGTGATTTTATGTTCAGCACCGAAGAAATGAATAAGATCTACGATTTTTGGAAAACCGACCCGTATTTTGACAAGGCTACCCGTGATGAGATTGCCGCCTTGTCCGAGGAGGAAAAGATTGACCGCTTTCATCGTGAGCTGGAGTTTGGCACATCGGGAATGCGCCAGGTTATGGGCGCGGGAATCAACCGTCTGAATATTTATACTGTACGCAAGGCGACCAAGGGTTTTGCGGAATATATCAAAAATAAATTTGGCTCTTTTGGTGCGGAAAAAGGAATACTTATCGCTTATGATTCCCGCCACAATTCTGCCGATTTTGCTTTGGAGACCGCCCTTGTTCTGTGCGCCGACGGCATAAAGGCATACCTTTTCCCCTGCCTTTCGGCAACTCCGTTGCTTTCTTTCGGAGTGCGGCATCTGGGCTGTGTGGGCGGCGTGGTGATCACAGCCAGCCATAATTCCAAGGAATACAACGGATATAAGACCTATGACGAAAAGGGATGTCAGATGGCATCCGCTCCCACTAAGGAATTGTCAAAGTTTATTGACGGAATCAGCCCATTTACAAAGATTTATCCTATGTCCCGTGCAGAGGCAGAGAAAAAAGGATTGCTTACCATTCTTGACGGAAGCGTTACCGATGCTTTCTGCGATACCATTTTGAAGGCGGGGAATTCAATTCCCGACGATGTAAAAAAGTCTCTGAAGGTGGTCTATACACCTTTGCACGGAGCGGGAAGAAATCCTGCTATGAGGGTGCTTCAGGGTCGGGGTTTTGATGTTACTATAGTGCCCGAGCAGGCGGAGCCTGACGGGGATTTTCCAACTGTGAGGATTCCAAATCCCGAAGATCGCAAGGCGCTGGAGCTGGGCATAAAGCTTGCTACTACTGTGGGAGCGGATATTGTTATAGCTACTGATCCCGATAGTGACAGGGCGGGAGCAGCTGTTAAGACTGACAACGGCTTTGTTCTTATCAGCGGAAACGAGATGGGGGCGCTGCTTGCGGATTATGCCATTTCCAAAAAAGAGATAACCCCCAAAAGCACCCTGGTCAAGAGCATAGTTACCGGTGACTTGGGAGCTGAAATTGCCCGCAGACGGGGCATGTACATTGTTGAAACACTGACCGGATTCAAATATATCGGTGAACAGATAGATCTGCTGACTCAATGGGGCTATGAGTATGTGGTAGGCTATGAGGAAAGCTATGGCTACTTGCTGACCGATCATGTTCGTGACAAGGACGGAGTATCAACAGCAATGTTCATCTGTGAAATGGCGGCGCATGCCAAATCCCAAGGCTTGACTCTCATTGACAAGCTGAACGAATTATACAAAATTTATGGATATTTTATAGATAAGCAGGATTCTATTACCCTCAAAGGAATTGACGGCGCTAAACGCATTGCGGAAATTATGGAGCAGATGCGTAAATGCGGCGCTGACTTTATGCCCGATATTGATAGTGTCATAGACTATTCGGTGGGTGTTGGTGAATTGCCCAAGTCTAATGTGTTGAAGTTTATTTTCGGTGACGGATCATTTCTTGCAGTGCGCCCGTCGGGTACAGAGCCGAAAATAAAAATGTACTACTCTGTGCGAGGCAAAACCTACGAGAACGCCCTTGAAAAGCTTGAAAATATGCGGCAAAAAATCAAGGAGATCGCCAAATGATTACTTTGTGTGACAAAAAACAGTGTAGCGGCTGCGGCGCTTGCTTTGCCGCCTGCCCTGCTCAGGCAATTGAAATGAGATATGACGCAGAAGGCTTTGTACATCCCCAAGTGATACGGGGCAAGTGCATTGGTTGCGGCATTTGCGAAAAAAGCTGTCCTGTCCTGAGCCCCAAAAAGGGCGGCGAGGAACCCAAGGCCTACGGTGCATATAATAAGGACGGGATGACCCGAGCTGCAAGTTCCAGCGGCGGCGTTTTCGCTCTGTTGGCACAGCAGGTACTTGGCGAGGGCGGCGTGGTCTATGGTGCGGCCTTTGCCGATGGCTTCCGTACTGTCAGACATATTGCGGTAGAGGATCAAGAGGGATTGGCCGCTTTGCAGGGCAGTAAATATGTGCAGAGCCAGGCTTTTTCGGTATTCTCTGACATAAAAAACCACCTCAAAGAGGGCAGAAAGGTACTTTTCAGCGGCACACCTTGTCAAATAGAAGGATTGCGGGGCTACCTTGCCAAGCGCTATGACAATTTGCTCTGCGTGGATATGATATGCCACGGCGTGCCGTCTCAAAAGGTGTGGCAGAAATATATCGAGCAGCAGGAGAAAAAGGCAGGCGCGTCTTTGACGTCAGTCAGTTTTACCGATAAAAGCAAGGGCTGGAACAGCAGATGCGTAAAGCTGTGCTTTGCAAACGGAGAGGAAAAAATAATTCCTCACGGTAAGGACAGCTTTATGAAGGCTTTTTCAGCAAATGTCAGTCTGCGTGAAAGCTGCTCAAATTGCGCGGCAAAGAAACTAAACAGACTTTCCGATATAACCATTGCGGATTTTTGGGGTGTAAACCGCCTCTCCCCTGCTCTTTATGATAATAAGGGCACTTCCCTGCTGATGATACACAGTGAAAAGGGGGCAGCCGCCCTTGAAGCAATTAGAGAAAAGCTTGAACTGAGTGAGACCGATCTTGCCGCGGCAGTGGCTTGCAACGGTGCGGCAACC
>CAZOSH010000155.1:0-3670 GCA_964582395.1 uncultured Oscillospiraceae bacterium
TACGTAACATATCTGCATGTTAAGGATGCGCTGCTTGACGGTAGTGTTGTTCCCGCAGGTAAGGGTGACGGCAATGTTGCCTATATTATGAGTGAGTATATTAAAAACGGCGGCACACAGATAACTGTTGAGCCTCATCTGACTGTATTTGACGGTTTTGCAGATCTTGAGACTGAGAATACCACCAAGATGAATCCTTATACCTACAAGAGCAATGAAGAGGCTTTTGCCGCTGCAGTTGCAGCAGCAAGGGCACTTACTCTGTGATTAGTACATAAGAGGTATTTACTATGGATAAAGTAAGACTCGGTATAATTGGCTTTGGTAATATGGGTAGCGGACACACCAGAGATATAATGGACGGAAAATGCCCTGAAATAGACCTAGTTGCTATTTGTGATATCAAGCCTGAGAGAGAAGATTGGATCAAGGAAAACGTAGAAAAAGAGATCGTTTTCTTTACCGATGCTGAAAAGATGATGGATAGCGGCCTTATTGATGCTGTTTTAGTAGCAGTTCCTCATTATGACCACCCCAAGTATGTAATTATGGCTCTTGAAAAAGGTCTGCATGTTATGTGTGAAAAGCCTGCAGGCGTTTACACAAAGGCTGTTCGTGAAATGAACGAAGCAGCAAAGAAGAGCGATAAAGTTTTCGCAATGATGTTCAATCAGCGTACCGATCATGTTTTCAGAAAGATGCGTGAGATAGTATCCAGCGGTGAGATGGGCGCAATCAAGCGTACCAACTGGATCATTACAAGCTGGTATCGTCCTCAGCGGTATTATGATTCCGGTGCATGGCGCGCAACATGGAGCGGTGAAGGTGGTGGAGTTCTGCTTAATCAGTGCCCCCACAACCTGGATCTATGGCAGTGGATCTGCGGTATGCCCTGCAAGGTAGATGCAAAACTTCATTTTGGTAAATGGCATGACATTGAAGTTGAAGACGATGTTACCGCATATGTTGAATATCCCAACGGCGCAACCGGCGTATTTATTACCACAACCGGCGATGCTCCCGGTACAAACCGTTTTGAGATCACTCTTGAAAAGGGTAAGCTTGTAGCTGAAGATGGACATCTTTATAAGTGGGAGATTCCCGAAAATGAGAGAACATATTGCCTGCGTCCCGATGCAAAGGTTTACGGAAGCCCCGATGCTGAGTATTCTGAAGTTGAGACCGATGGCGAGTCTCCCCAGCATCCTGCGGTACTTAATGCTTTCGCAGGTAAGATCCTTCGCGGAACTCCTCTGATTGCTGACGGTGAAGAAGGTATTAACGGACTGACTCTTTCCAATGCAATGCACTTGTCTGCTTGGCTTGGAAAGCCCGTCGAGATTCCTTTTGATGAGGATCTTTACTATGAAGAGCTGATGAAGAGAGTCAAGACTTCACGCCGCAAGGAAGTAACCGAAGAGTTTATTGCTGATACACGTTCCAGCTATAACACCGGAAGCGACAAGAAATAACTAATGAATGAGCTTCGGGTTGGTATAGTCGGAGTTGGGAATATGGGAGCTGCTCATGCACACTGTATTGCAAGTGGTGAAGTTGCAGGAATGAAACTTTCGGCTCTTTGCGATACTGACGAAGGAAAAAGACTTCGTCTTGCTGAGGAGTTTCCCGATGTCCCTGTATTTTCCACACATAATGAGCTGATAGCAAGCGGACTTGTTGATGCGATCGTTGTTGCAACTCCCCATAAGGATCATCCTTTTGTAGTAATAGACGGACTTAACGGTGGATTGCACGTTCTGACAGAAAAGCCTGCAGCTGTAAGGGCATCCGATGCTGAAAAAATGGCTGATGTTGCTGAAAAGAGCGGTAAGGTGTTTGCTATTATGTTTAACCAAAGAACAAATCCCGTATTTAAAAAGGCGAGGGAGATCGTTCGAAGTGGTGCACTTGGTCAACCTAAACGGCTTGTGTGGATAATAACAAATTGGTATAGAACGCAGTGTTACTATAATTCGGGTGGTTGGCGCGCCACTTGGAGTGGAGAGGGAGGCGGAGTATTACTTAACCAAGCTCCGCATAATCTCGATCTATGGCAGTGGATATTCGGTATGCCGAAACGCATCAGGGCATTTTGCTCTGTGGGTAAATGGCACAATATCGAAGTAGAAGATGATGCAACTATCTATGCAGAATATGAAAATGGCGCAGTTGCCACATTTATTACTTCTACAGGTGAATATCCCGGCACCAATCGTCTTGAGATCTCCGGTGATTTGGGTAAGCTTGTAATTGAAGACGGACATCTTAAATGGTGGAAGCTTAATGAGCCTGAAAGACAGTTCTGTTTTACATCTGATAAGGGCTTTTTTAAGCCTGAAACAGAGTTTGAGGATATTGTTCCCGATGAGTCCGAAACAGCCCATAGAGGCGTTTTACAAGCTTTTACTGATGCTATCCTTAAAGGCGGAGAACTTGTTGCCTACGGCGCAGAAGGTCTCAATGAGTTGACTCTTTCCAATGCGGCGTATCTTTCGGCATGGACTGATAGTTGGGTTGAGCTGCCTTTGAATCATAAAGCTTTTGCAGATGAACTTGACAAGCGAATCTGTTCTTCCAAGCCACACGATGGAAAAAGTGAAAAGATGTCAAAAAAATATAACGAGCGTTGGAGTGTTCGCTGGTAAAATACTCGGCTGCGGTCATACCGCAGCCGTTTTATAAAATGGAGGGAAAAGAAATGCATTCTATCAAAGCCGCAGAGCTTTTTATGGAGGGATATAATTGTGCGCAGGCTGTTTTTACAGTTTTTGCAGATGTAATAGGAATAGATAAGGATACTGCGAGCAAGATATCGTCAGGCTTCGGAGGAGGAATGGGTGGAATCAGAGAAGTGTGCGGAGCATTCAGTGGTATGGTGATGGTATATAATTATTTGTACGGATACACAGATCAAGGAAGTGCTGAAGAGAAAAGCCGTGTTTATGGCGATATACAAGCATTGGGGGAAAGTTTTAAAGAAAAGGTCGGGAATGTAATTTGCCGTGAAATACTCAAAAGAGGTATTGATACGGGTGATATGAATGATAATGAAAAGGCATATTGCGAGAAAAAACCGTGTGCAAAGCTTGTTATTACCGCATCAAAGATTCTTGATGAGTTTATCGAAAATAATCCTGTTAAATGAGTAAAAATACATAATAAACTAAAAGACCGCTCGTTAAGCGGTCTTTTAGTTTATCTGCAGAAATAATCTATATATCTGTCCAAAGAATCTTGAATGACTTTTATTGCGGCATCGCGATTGTTAACATCTCTTGCAACTGCTTCTTTTCCCTCAAGTGCCTTATAAACAGTGAAGAAGTGAGCCATTTCATCAAATATATGCTGAGGCAATTCTGATATATCTTTATAAATATTATAAGTAGGATCGGCAAAGGGAATAGCAATTATTTTTTCGTCATTTCTGCCGTCGTCAAGCATTGATATATATCCGATAGGGTAGCATCTTACAAGGGTAAGAGGTTCCAATGCTTCGGAACAAAGAACAAGAACATCAAGAGGGTCATTATCGTCGCCGTAAGAACGGGGGATAAATCCGTAATTCGCAGGATAATGGGTTGATGTGTATAATATTCTATCAAGCATAATAAGACCTGTTTCCTTATCAAGCTCGTACTTCTTTTTGCTTCCTTTAGATATTTCAATAACT
>CAZOSH010000156.1:0-3661 GCA_964582395.1 uncultured Oscillospiraceae bacterium
GAACAGAAGGGCTTGTTGCTGATGAGCTCCGCTTCGGTGGCTACACGGGAGTCAATGCCGAAAACGGAAGCGTCAGCTTTGAAGGTGACCTTTCCGATTGCGCTCGAGCAAATATCAACCTGCGCTGCGGTGAGCGTGTGCTTATCCGTCTGGGTTGGTTTTCCGCTCATTCCTTTGAGGCGCTTTTTGAAAGCGTCAAGGCGCTTCCTTGGGAAAACTTCATTGGCAGGACCGATGCTTTTCCTGTCAAGGGCTATAGCTTAAACTCCATTCTCAAAAGTGTTCCCGCCTGTCAGAGCATTATCAAAAAGGCGGTAGTAGAGCGCCTTCGTGAAAAATACAATTGCGTTGAGATTCCCGAAACGGGAGCAAAGCATCAGATACAATTTTCCATAATGAAGGATATGGCAACCCTTTATCTTGACACCTCGGGGGCGCCTTTATATAAGCGTGGCTATAAGCTTGAACAGAGCGAGGCATCACTGCGTGAGACCTTGGCGGCAAGTATGGTCAAGATCGCCCGCTATCGTGGCAGAGAGGATTTTTATGACCCTATGAGCGGCAGCGGCACCATCGCAATCGAGGCAGCAACCGCAGCTCTGGGCATCGCTCCGGGACTTAAAAGGGAGTTTGATGCATCGGCTTGGAGTGATGAGTGGGCAAAGGCATTTGCTCAGCAGAAGGAAGCGGCACAGGACAGAGCAAGAGGGGAAAAACTGCCCATTTTTGCCTCTGACAATGACCCCAATGCAGTGGAATTGACAAAAGAAAACGCCCGCCGAGCAGGCGTGTTGGATTATATCAATGTCACCAAGGGTAACGCTCTTAGTGCCGATTGGAAGAGCCGCAGCGGTGTGCTAATGTGCGATCCTCCTTACGGTGTGCGTATGATGGACTTAAAGCAGGCTCGTTTTCTTTGCCGTTCCTTCGGTGAAGCGGTGGGCGCCAGTGACCTTAAAAAGTATATCATCTCCGCCGATGAAGAGTTTGAAAGCATCTTCGGCTA
This sequence comes from uncultured Oscillospiraceae bacterium, assembly GCA_964582395.1. Lineage (GTDB taxonomy): Bacteria > Bacillota > Clostridia > Oscillospirales > Butyricicoccaceae > RGIG3513. The sequence continues at coordinate 1,007 of CAZOSH010000156.1, forward strand.
CCGCGCTGACAAAAAACGCAAGCTCTACAACGGTATGATAAAATGCAACCTGTATATGTATTTTAAATGAGAAAACAACCCACTTGTGATCCTCACAAGTGGGTTGTTTTTCAATATTCAACAAGATTTTTGCTTTCTTCAATGAAGCGGATGCCGTGGGATTTAGCTTCCTCAATGGTGAGGATGCCTTCATTCAGAGCGGTTTTTATGTCCTCCTGAGTTCCGTCGCTGTAGTAGACGATTATGCAACCGCTCATAATGCAGTTAAAATAATATGTGGTATTTTTGTCCTCATATACCTTTTCAAAAGCCTGAGCGAAGTCCATATCGGGTGTGGCGGTGTTGAGTATCTTTACCACCGTTACCACATCGGGGTCGGGGATGGGAGGATCTTCCGCACAGTCGGGAGGAAGGGGCAAATCACGATCGGGACCGCCCACGGGGATGCCTAAATCATTTTCCGTACTGTCGAGGGAGGATGAGCTTTGCGCATCGGACTCCTTGGGTAAGTCCTTGATGTCGGGGACTGCGCCGTTCTTTTCCTCGGGAATTGCCGTAATGCAAGCAGACAAAGCAAAAACAAGGATGAAGGTCAAAACAACAAGTATCAGCCTTTTCACAAAACCACTCCTTTTACATCTTTGCTGTTTAGACGGTAAAAACAGGGAAGAAGTTCCCTGTTTTTGAAAATCATTTTATCTTGGAAAGCAAGCTGCCTGCTGTGGCGGCGTGGCATAACGCAATAGCCAGAGCGTCGGCGGCATCGTCGGGGCGGGGGATCTTTTCAAGCTTCAGCATCATGCGGGTCATTTCCATGACCTGCTTTTTTTCTGCTCTGCCATAGCCGACCACCGCCTGCTTGACCTGCAGGGGAGTATATTCAGCGATCTCGATTCCGCGCTCGGCGCAAGCAAGCAGGATCACCCCTCTTGCCTGAGCCACCTGAATACCCGTTGTGATATTGGTGTTGAAGAAAAGCTGCTCTATCGCCACCGCGTCGGGCTTGACGGTATCAAGCAAGGTCAGCAGATCGTGGAATATTTCGTGCAATCTGCGTGGCATATCCTTTCTCGGCGGTGTGGTAATGGCGCCATAAGTAAGCACCCGATGATTACCGCGTACTGTCTCGATCGCACCGTATCCCAACGTACCAAAGCCAGGGTCGATTCCCAAAATTACCATATTACAGCTCCAAAAGTCGCTTGACAGCCTTCATTATGCCAATCTTTCCCGCCTCATAGGTCAGACCGCCTTGCATATATGCGGTGTAGGGTTCGCGCATAGGCGCATCGCAGGAAAGCTCAATGGATGAGCCCTGAATAAACGCGCCCGCCGCCATAACAACGGGGCAATCGTAGCCGGGCATATCCCAAGGCTCGGGAGTGGCAAAACTGTCAACCGGCGCGCCTTCCTGCACACCGCGGCAGAATGCCAGCAGGGGCTCGGGCTTGCCGAAGTTTATTGTCTGAATTATATCATATCTTTCCTCACTTGCAGTGGGGGAGACATCAAAGCCCAAGTCTTCCATAACTGCGGCACAGAAGACAGCGGTCTTGAGTGCCTGAGCAGTGACGTGGGGTGCCATAAAGAAGCCTTGATAAAGATGTCTGTTTTGTCCGAAGGTGGCACCGCACTCGCCGCCGATTCCGGGCAGGGTAAGGCGGAATGCCGCCCCTTCAACAAGGTCGGCTCGACCTGCTATGTAACCGCCTGCGGGGGCAAGTCCGCCGCCGGGGTTCTTGATAAGAGAGCCGCAGATAAGATCAGCGCCTACCGACAAGGGCTCTTGCGTCTCGCAAAACTCACCATAGCAATTGTCCACAATAATGGGCGCGGTGGGATTGGTCTTTTTTACCGCTTTGACTATCTCGCCGATATATGCGCAGGAAAGGGTGCGGCGTATTCCATAGCCGCGGGAGCGCTGAATAAATACGGCGGTAGCGGTCTTGGCTTCCTCGGTGATCTTTTCAAAATCAGGCTCGCCATTATTAAGGTCGACTTGACGGTAATTTATACCGTAATCGGGGAAGGTGCCGCGAATCTTGCCCCGCAGACCTACAAGGGTCTGCAAGGTGTCATAGGGCGCGCCCGTCACCGAAAGGAGGGTGTCACCGCAGGAAAGGCAGGACATCAGCGCGCAGGCAATTGCGTGAGAGCCGTTGACTATATTAAGTCTGACAAGGGCGGCTTCACCACCGAATACCTTGGCATATATCTTCTCCAAGGTATCCCTGCCTACATCGTCATAACCATAGCCGGTAGTGCCGCCGAATATGGAGTCGGAAACACGATACTCCGAAAAGGCAGCAAGCACCTTTTCGGTATTGATATAGGCTATTTCGTCTATTCTTTCAAACTGAGCCGCCGCCTTTTTTTCGGCGGCTTTGGCTATACTATACAGATCCATTTTATATCTCCGTCTTTGCGGCAGCGGCAATCAGCCTTGCGGCATTCTCCGCGTCGCAGATATTTATTATTTCACCGGGGGAGTGAATGCTTCTGCCGGGTATGGAAACCGCGCCCGACAGCGTGCCTTCACGGGAGCGTTGCATTGCACTGGCGTCGGTACCGCCGGCAAGCAGCACTTCGTCTTGATATGCTATGCTGTTATTAACAGCGCAGGCGCGCAGATGCTCAACAACAGGCTTGTCACAG
>CAZOSH010000157.1:0-3637 GCA_964582395.1 uncultured Oscillospiraceae bacterium
ATCAAGCAGCTCCGCGAAAATGCCAATTTAACTCAGGAAGCGGTAGCCAAGCGTGTAGGCGTTGCTACCCAGACCATATTTAAGTATGAAAAAGAGATCGTCACCAATATTCCCTTGGAGAATATTCAAAAGCTGGCTGATGTGTTCGGGGTCTCCCCTGCCGCGCTTATGGGCTGGGGCGGCGTAAACAATATAATTCCCGTCCGCGTGCGTTCCTTGCCCCTTATTGGGGACATTGCCTGCGGCAAGCCTATTTCCGCCGACCGCACCTTTGACACTTATGCCACTGCTGACTGTGAGTTGAAGGTTGATTTTGCCCTCAAATGCAAGGGCGACAGTATGATAAACGCCCGAATCTTCGACGGTGACACGGTATTTATCCGCGAGCAGGATATGGTGGAAAACGGCGAGATCGCCGCTGTGGTGATCGGTGACGAAGCAACCCTGAAGCGGGTATATTACTATCCCGAGGACGGAAAGATGATACTTGCCGCCGAAAATAGTGCCTATTCCCCCTTGGTCTATCAGGGCGCCGAGCTGGAGCAGATAAGAATAATCGGCAAAGCTATTGCATTTCAGTCAAATATTCGTTAAAATAAAGGGTAGAGGACTTCTCCACTCTATTTATTATCTTATAGAAAAGCAGAGGTGAAAAGAATGGACGCAGGAAGTAGTAGCGGCTTCGATCCGGGAGGGCGATGCTTGCATCAGGGCGCATACTGTGTCCGTTTTATATAGCCTTCTCATCATAGCTGCGCTCACTGCTTAAGCCGACGGCTGATGCCGTCTATCAATTTGTAAAGGAGCGCGAAAAAATGGAACCCAAAACCTTATACGAGATAATTCTCGAGCTTTTTCAGGCAAGAAAGCCCGCAGCCTTAAAGGCGGCGCTTTCCGAACACGAGCCTGCAGATATTGCCGCCGCCCTACTTGATTTGTGGGATGACGGCGAAATACGGGAAGACACCCTGCCCATTATCTTCCGCACTATGCCCAAGGCGCTTGCGGCAGAGGTCTTTGCCGAAATGGATACCGACCTGAATGAGGCGCTTATCCGCTCTTTTTCCGATAAGGAACTGAAGGCGGTTATGAGCGAACTGTTCATCGACGATGCCGTTGACATCATTGAGGAAATGCCCGCCAATGTGGTCAAGCGTATTCTTCAGTCGGTGGATGCAAACACCCGCACCACAATTAATAAGATACTTGACTATCCCGACGATTGCGCGGGAAGCATAATGACCACCGAGTATGTGGCATTGCGCCCGTCTATGACGGTTTCGGATGCCTTTGAACGCATCCGAAAGACAGGTGTTGATAAAGAAACCATCTACACCTGCTATGTAATCGACCGCGACCGTCATCTTATCGGTCTTGTCACCGCCAAGGAGCTGTTGCTTGCCGAAAGTGATGCTGTTGTGGGGGATATTATGGAGGACAATGTCATTTCTGCCCATACCCTTGACGATCGAGAAGAAGTGGCAAATATGCTCTCTCACTACGACTTTTTGGCTCTGCCCATTGTTGATAAGGAAGACCGCTTAGTTGGTATCGTCACCGTCGACGATGCTATCGACGTTCTGCAGGAAGAGGTCACCGAGGACATCGAGCTGATGAGCGCGATCACCCCTTCCGACCGTTCCTACTCAAGAACCGGCGTATGGGAAATATTCCTCAACCGTATACCCTGGCTGCTGCTTTTGATGGTGTCTGCCACCTTTACGGGAATCATCATTTCTTCCTATGAGACGGCACTTGCGGCACAGGTGGCGCTGACCGCCTTTATCCCTATGCTGATGAGCACTGCAGGTAACAGCGGAAGTCAGGCATCGGTCACCGTCCTGCGCAGTATATCCTTGGGTGAATTGGAGTTTTCCGACCTGTTCAAGGTCATATTCAAAGAGTTTCGTGTGTCGATCCTCTGCGCGGTCGCCCTTGCCATCGGCAGCTTTATCAAAATATGGCTTGTTGACTATCTGCTTATGGGCAATCAGGACATTACCCTGCCCATTATCGCGGTCGTCTGTCTGACTCTGGCTGTAACCGTCATTCTTTCCAAGCTTATCGGTTGCGTACTGCCCATGCTTGCAAAAAAGATCGGCCTTGACCCCGCAGTTATGGCAAGTCCCTTTATTACCACCATTGTTGATACTTTGACTTTGTTTATTTATTTCCAGTTCGCAACCGCAATTTTAGCAATATGAAAGGATAATACCCTATGATCAAAGAAGGTCTCAAAGAAGGAATCACCAAATCTATGGAAATAACCGTAGCAGACAATATGACCGCCGCAAGTATGTCAAGCGGCGCGTTGGAAGTGTTTGCGACCCCCATGATGATCTCATACATGGAAACAGTTTCTTTTAACTGCGCTCAGGAGCAGCTGGAAGAAGGCTGGTCAACTGTTGGCGTGGCAGTCAATATCACCCATGATGCCCCCACCCCCGTGGGCAGAAAGGTACGCTTCGATTGTCACCTTGACCAAATCGACCGCCGAAAGCTGTACTTTACCGTCACCGCCACCAGCGACAACGGAACGGTGATCGGCAAAGGCAAGCACGAACGCTTCATTGTCGAGGTCGATAAGTTTATGAACAAAATGTACGACGCATACAAGGACTAAAATAAAATGTACTGCCGATTTGGCAGTACATTTTGTTTTATTAGTGAAGAGTGAAAAGTTGCGGTTTCGCTGCGCGACGGATCTTGTAAGGGCTTAACCCCCTCAGTCTTGCCTGCGGCAATCCAGCTCCCTTTATGGGGGGAGACGAGCTGCCCCCGCGAGAAATGTCGCATTCCGCGACAGATTGATTAGTGTATTGTGACCTTTCGGTCACAATCGGGTAGGGGCGAGCATTGCTCGTCCGTCACGGGTTTTATTATCCTCGCTTCGTCTCACTATCGTAAAATTGATGGATTTCGTGGTGAGGCAATTAACACGAGCGCAGACAGTACCGTGTGTACGGCAAGCGAGTGTTAATCCGCATTCACCGCGAAAGACGCAATTTTACATTCTATCGGGGGCGGATACGCCGAAGGTAGAGAGTGTATTTTTAATTACGGTAGCTGTGCAAGTTGCCAGGCTGATTCGGGCATCGCGGAGCGCTTCGGTCTCTGCGCCCTTGATGCGGCATTCGGTGTAGAAATGATGGAATGCGGTTGCCACATTGGTTGCATAGCGGTTCAGGCGGGCAGGCTCGCGGGATTCGGATGCAAGACGGATCTCTTCGGGCAGCTTGCTCAATTCACGGATAAGCTCGATCTCGCTTTCGTGGGTAAGCAGACTGTAGTCGCAAGCGGCGGGAGCAGCGCAGATGCCGTCCTGCTCAAGAGCGCGAAGGATGGACTTGATTCGTGCGTGGGCATACTGAACATAATAGACGGGGTTTTCGCTGTCGGTACGGACGGCAAGACCCAGGTCAAACTCAAGATGTGTATCGCTGGCGCGGGAATTGAAGAAATATCTTGCCGCGTCAACACTTATCTCGTCAAGCAGGTCGGTGAGGGAGATTGCCTTACCGGTACGCTTGGACATACGGACGACTTCACCGTCACGGGTAAGACGGACAAGCTGCATAAGTACTATTTCAAGGCGGTTTGTTCCGTCGAGGCCGAGGGCATCGAGAGTGCCCTTAAG
>CAZOSH010000158.1:0-3607 GCA_964582395.1 uncultured Oscillospiraceae bacterium
CCCAACGATGCCATCTCAAGCATCTCATCATAATCCACATTACTGTGTCTGATCGCCTGTGGCACAGTTCTCGGATCTGCAGAGTATACTCCATCAACATCAGTATAAATTAAACACTTATCCGCTCCGAGAGATGCCGCCAGTGCAACAGCACTTGTATCCGAACCGCCTCTGCCAATGGTGGTCAAATCACCTTGGGCATTGATACCTTGGAAACCTGCAACAATGACCACCTTACCTTTATCAAGTTCTGTTTTAACCCTATGAGTATGCATCTCAAGAATTCGAGCATTTCCGTGTTGTTCATCAGTAAGAACTCCCGCCTGCCAGCCACATAAAGATACCGCCTGAACACCTATCTCCTGCAATCGCATTGCCATAAGTGACATAGACATCTGTTCACCGACAGTCAGCAATACATCCAATTCGCGTGCGGATGGCTCAGTACTGACTTCCGCTGCCTGTTTCAACAAGTCATCAGTTGTGTCCCCCCGTGCCGAAACAACCATTACCACTCTATGACCTTCTCTTACATACTTTGCAGCTATGCATGCTGCATTATCTATTTTCTCGGCAGTTGAAACAGAACTGCCGCCAAACTTTAATACAATCAACATATCCTTCCTCCAAAGTGAAAATTAAAAATAGCAGGGGCACGCCCCTGCTATCCCTTAATATATTATATTGTTTTGTCAGGCCTTCTGTTCTACTTTAGGCTTTGCATCTGCTTCGCGCTTTCTGACATCGTGTCTGATTATTCGATAAAAAGCCGCAACCAACGGAACACCAAACAGCATTCCGGTTACTCCAAATATTCCGCCACCTACCGTAACCGCAACAAGCACCCAAAAAGCAGGTAACCCGATCGAAGATCCTACAACCTTGGGATAGATGATATTACCCTCAAACTGCTGAAGAACAAGTATGAACACCAGGAACATCAAAGCCTTCATAGGTGATACTGTCAAAATCATAAATGCTCCTACAGCCGCACCTATCCATGCACCTGCAACGGGAATCAATGCAGTAAACGCAATCAATGCACCTATCATCGTAGCGTATGGCATATTGAAAATTAGCATTCCAATAATACAAAGGACTCCAAGTATAACGGCTTCGGTACACTGCCCTACAATATACTTTCGGAAACTCTCATTGAAAACTCTCGCTACATAATATATACGTTCCCTGTGCAAAGGCTTAACATAACTATCCATAAGTCGGTGTATCTGCCCTATCATCTTATCCTTACTTACCAACAAATACACCGCAAAAATTATACTTATGAATGCAGTTACTATACCTCCTACGAGAGACATTATGGTCTCAATAGCAAAACTCATTACATTGCCAACGCCTGTACCAATGGTATCAAGGATTCCTTTAATACGCGAACCCCAATCAACAGTTCGGAGACTCTTGATCAATTCAGGTGAAATGATCTCAATCTCTTCAAGCTTATCAATTATCAAATCTACAGTATCAGATGCCTTTTCAATAAGCAAAGCCATACAGTCAATAAACTCAGGAACTATTAAAGCTACGATAATTGCAATGATTGCACATAATGTCAAAAGTGATGCAATTAAACAAACAGGGCGCCTACTTTTAATAATAGCAGGCTTATTTGACTTTTTAAAATATATTCGCTCAAAGAAAGTCATCAATATATTGAGGATATACGCCAAAATCAAGCCTATTACAACAGGCACTGCTGCCGCAATAATTCCCGAAAGAGTTTTTGAAATTGCAGGCCAATAATACATTGCCAGATATAGCACAAAAATACTAACAACGATGAATATCCAACTCTTTCGGTTCATCTTCATACCTTATCTTCCCCTCCACGCTTTTTTACTATGATAGAAGCAACATCCACTACTGCTTCAACAATAAGAGAGATACCTGTAAATATCCATAAAGCTTTTACTGTAGCAAAAGGATTTAATAAAATTACTATAGCGCAAATAATAGAGACAACCGCTGTAACCAAAGGCATAAGCCACTCTTTGCCTCCTATTCTCAGTGCATCAACCGTCCATTGCACCTTACCAAATCCCGCAAGCATAATTCCAACACCATACACAACCGTGAAGAAGGAAGCAAAAGTCTTCATAAGCCAACTTGCTGCAAAAATACAGAAACAACCTGCAACAAGACATATCAAACCAACAAAAAACAAACTTTCCTCCGATGCCTCGATTGCATCGGTTTTAAAATACTTGACAAACTGAACTATAGCTAGCATTAATAATGCCGCACCAAATACAATTATAGCACCTGTAGAAAAAGATTCAGCATCCACCAAAAGAAGTATACCAACGATGATTTCAACAATAGAAAGAACAACATCACTGCCAAATTGTTTAAGTAACTTCATAATTTGTTTACCTCCTAGAGTATATGGTTGACTTGACTTTTTATACCTCTAATGATAGCATAATATACAAGTGTTGATTTTGCAACAATCAGTTTTTTATTTTTTGTCATAAGACTAACACTTTACCCAAAATCGTTATATTATTAAAAAGGAGATACTATCAGTGAAGAGAGAGAATCAGCGTGTGAAACTTACAAAACGCCTCTTGAAAGATGCTCTAGTAAGTTTATTGAAAGAGAAAGATTTTGAAAAGATAAATATCAGCGAACTGTGTCGAGTAGCAGGTATAAACCGCGCCACCTTTTATAAGCACTATACCACACCACACGACATTGTTATAGATATGGAAAATGATATAATATCCACCGTTCAAAAGCCAAGTGGAATGCTGACTACCGAATCAATGCAATTATATCTTGAACACACCTGTATCTGTCTCCATGAAAATGCAGAATTATTAAAACTACTGGTAAAATGCAACAACGATGCAGATTTTAATCTTCTTTTGAATGATTTTTTTAAAGCCCTGTGGAGCCTTCGTCATTGTATCAGCTCAATGAAAGACATAGATGCTGACAGTGTTCGATTGGCATCATCCTTCATTGCAAGCGGGATGTATTGTCTCCTTCGCCAATGGATATTAGAAGAAATAAATAAGACACCAAAAGAAATTGCAGAACTTATATTTAACATAATAAATAAAAATCATTAAGGAGAAATAATTATGAGAAAAAACTTTGGTGCAAAGCCTATACTTTACCCTATGCCTGTTTTTATTATTTCAGCCTACTCAAAAGACGGCATAGCAAATGCCATGAATGCCGCTTGGGGCGGACTCAGTGAAGAAAACGAGATTTCTATATGTATCAGTCCTGAGCATAAGACCACCCAAAACATTCTGCAGAGCTGTGCATTTACTGTCAGTATGGCAGATGCAGAGAATGTAATTGCCGCAGACTATGTAGGTATAACATCAGGAAACAACACTCCCGACAAACTGGATAAAGCCGGTTGGCACACAGAAAAAAGTGAGTTCGTTAATGCTCCTCTCATCTGCGAATTACCGATGGCCTTGGAATGCAAACTCAAAAGCTATGATTCGGAAGCCTGCCTTCTTCGCGGAGAAATCGTCAATGTAAGTGCCGATGCAAGCATTTTGGGCAAAGACGGAAAAATCGATCTAACTAAGTTCAGTCCCATAACTTATGACCCAGTTAATCACGGATA
>CAZOSH010000159.1:0-3603 GCA_964582395.1 uncultured Oscillospiraceae bacterium
TTCCCCATTGCAGTATAGCACAACCGCTTTTCAAAACGGTAACATCCGTTTTCCCCTATGTGGTTTATTGCAACATATCACGATCCAATAGATCAAGGTAATAACCGATATGACCAAAATCACCAAGCTCTCTATGGATAAGCATCTGTAAAAAACTCCTTCGAGGGAAGGAGTTTTTTTACAAACAGAAACACCACAGACCGATTCAGTCTGTGGTGTTTCCGTTCATATTTTACTTTGCGTCCGAGTTCACTCAGCGTGTTACTGCTTGATTATATTTTTGCTGACGTATTTTACCTTGACAGGCTTGTTCTTATAGAATCGCTTCATAGCCACCAATACAAGGACGATAACGACCATCATAATGGGGGTTACTATCCAATGCTGAACAAGTCCCATAAGGGTGAAGCCTATCAACGAGAAACCTGCGGTGAACAATGCATATGGCAACTGCGTCATAACGTGGGTCATAAAGTCAACCTGCGCCGCAGTGGAGGACATAATTGCGGTTTCGGAAATGGGTGAGCAATGATCGCCGGTAACAGCACCTGCAAGGGTTGCGGACAGGCAGATCATGCAGAGGTCATTGACCTGATATCCGAAGATGGCAAAGGTGATGGGGATAAGAATGCCAAATGTGCCCCAAGAAGTTCCGGTTGCAAAGGAAACAAATGCGCCAAGCAGATAAAGAATGGGAGGCAGCAGCCACATGGGAAATGCGCTGTTTGCGAAGGTGCTTTCAACGAATGCTGCAGCACCCAGGCTTTCACGGCAGATGCCTTCAATTCCCCAAGACAGAGTGAGGATGAACAGTGCGGGAGTCATTGCAACTGCACCGTCGGGGATGCACTGAACGAACTGCTTGAGATTGATGATCTTACGCAGGAAGTAGTAGATAATGGTGAATGCCAGAGCGATAAGGCCACCGATGGGAAGACCCATATAAGCGTCGCATGCGCTGAAGGCTTCGATAAAGCTGACACCTTCACCTGCAAAGAAGCCGCCTGTGTAGATAAGTCCGAAAACGCAGCCTAAGATCAGAACAACAACGGGAAGAAGCATATCAACAGCCTTACCCAAGGGATTGTCGTTTGATACGGTAGAGATGTTGGCGTATGTATCGCCGGTTCCGCCGTAAATATCATCCTTTTCCTCAGCAAGATACTCATAGCCTCTCATAGGACCGAAGTCAAACTTCAAAATAGCCAGAGTGATCAGCATTGTCAGGGTGAGGATGGCGTACATATTGAAGGGGATCGCACCCAGGAACAGTGCATATCCGTCGGCATCCACTTCAGGGGGAACATAGGATGCAACTGCTGCTGCCCAGCTTGAAATAGGGGCAATAATACAAATGGGAGCTGCTGTACAGTCAACATTATATGCCAGTCTTGCGCGGCTTACCTTATGCTTATCGGTAATGGGGCGCATAATATTTGCAGTGGTCAGGGAGTTGAAATAGTCGTCAATGCAGAAGAACAGACCAAGCAAAGTTGTGAAAATAAGGGATGTTCTCTTGGTTTTGATAACTCTTGCTGCCCAGTTACCAAAAGCCTTGGAGCAGCCCGATGCCTGCATCAGCGATACGATTACGCCCAAGCAGATCAAAAAGACTATGATTCCTCCGTTGTCACCTAGACGAGAACTGATGATTGAAATTGTGTGTTCGATCATTTCAACCACATTGAAGTCAGCATACATAAATGCGCCAACAAGGATGCCGATGAACAAAGAAGAATAGACCTCCTTGGTCAGTAACGCAAGGATAATTGCAACGATCGGGGGTAGCAATGCCCAGATAGTTCCGTAAAAATCCATACTTTCATTCCTTTCTTCAAACAGTATAGCTCTGCTATAACTCTTGCGTATAGCAGTAGTATATGATAGTATATGATTGTAAATGTATTTATTACTCACCGATTTCTGTGTAACTTTTTATTACATTCTTTAAGTAAGGAGGCGGCTTATGAAAATAAAAGCGTTATCAGTCGTATTATGTGTTTTTACTGTCATTTTATGCGCTTGCACCGCGTATGATAGGTCGGTCTCCGCCGACACTCCTAATACTCCGAATACACCCGATGCACCCCATATATCAAGCACCCCCGACACGCCGTCAGCACCTACCATCCCCCAAGTCTCGCCCGGTGATATAGACGATGATCCCTATATTTCCACTTCGCCCGATGAGTTGCCCGTCTCACCCGACGATGTGCCGAGTAGATTTCCATATAATGAAATGCTGGACCCTTCTTTTTCGCTCTTCAGCGCACCGAGTTATGACTCTGTTTCTATGGGAGTTGTAGGAGGCAAAGGCGGTGAATATCCCATTTGTGAAGAAGCCACCGACAGCGAGGGAAATTTATGGGGAAAGATCGAGGACAACTGTTGGGTCAACCTGACCTATGCCCGCGAGTTTGCAAAAAATCCCCCGCCCATTACCGCAAATCACGCTGATCGCTCATTGCTGACGGGTGAACATTTTGAATATTCCTCCACCGACGGCGTTGACGGAGTTGCACTTGTGGCATTCAGGGCAACCGAAAATCTCAAAAATGTGAAGTTCACATCTCTGACTTGGGGCGACAACGGATATGAGGTGGTAAACACCCTCCATACCCTGCCCGCCTTGACTCCCGAAAAGCCTTTTGTTGCAAAAGTAATGTTTCTCGGCAGCGCCACCGTATTCGGTATATCCTTTGAGGACGCAGACGGGGTGACCCGTTATTTTGCCATCAATGAAAGCGGCAGAAACGGCGAAATAGAGATAAATGAATATAAGGTGAAATGAAAGAATGGAGCACCTGCCTTTTAAGCAGGTGCTCCATTTTCTTGTACATTCAAGGGTGTCCGGAGTTCGATCTAACATTTCCCTTTACAGTATTAATAGACGAAATAAGGAGTTTACGGATCACGCCGCAATCGTGTAATAGTTCTTTAACACTTTCCTCGCATACGATACCTGATTTTACCGATATCTCAATCCAATACTCAGTTTCATAACACTCTTTAAGTGATATTTGTAATTTGGAAACAAAATCAGCTTTACTATGGGCATACTTAGACTCTCTAATATTTGCTCCAATGCTTGTTCCACTACGCTCTAGCTGATTAGATAAAGAATAATGACCTTTAATTGAATCTGTGAGTTTTAAAATACGCACAGCAAAATCAGTTGACATATCTGCCAATTTGTTTTCAGCCATAATTATCACCCCACAAGAATTATATAATGAAATCCTTGCGTACGCAAGGATGAAATCTGCTATGCAGATGAAATCCGAGCTATGCTCGGATGAAATTAAATCCGTCTCCCTGCGAAGCAGGATTTCATCACGAAGTGCTTTCATCCATCTTAGATGGATTTATCCCGTCCGCAAGGACGGATTTAGCTAAAAAAACCGTTTGTCTGTTTTGTCACCACTCGATAAGGATGTAATTTGAAAACATTGAAATTACACTATTTATCGGGTGTGGCAAGGGCAAAAAGCAAAAGATGAATACCGAGAAGAATCGTAAAAGGTTTTTCTCGGTGTTTTTCTGTTTTTGGCGGTACATTCGACTATTGAGCCGCCTTTGAGTACAATTATGGTAGAAAATCAA
>CAZOSH010000160.1:0-3545 GCA_964582395.1 uncultured Oscillospiraceae bacterium
CTTCAGTTTGTATGTGGAAATCTTCAATTTCTGAAAATAAAACCCAAGTTTTAAATGAGTCCTTAGTGTTTTATGATCTTTCTTTTACTGCTAATAAAATTGTTTATGGAATAATGTACAATCCAAACGCACCCTCCGAAAGATCGTACTTTAAATCCGATCTTGATTTTAAAAACATAACCTATCTCGACTAAGCCTGCCCTGCTGAGTATTTCTCAGCAGGGTTAGTTTTGTTTCATAACAGCTTTCTCCGCCTTGCTCATTAAAACACTCGAAATAAACTCATATGCCACAGCTTCAAAATCAATGTTCGAGTCCTCAGCGAAAATATACTCCTGATATAATGGCTTAAGCATCTCTTTCAACGCAGATTCACTACCTATTATGAGTTCCGAATCTATTTCTTTGACAACTCTCTTATAGGCATTATCTATGTCTACTAGTCTGTCAGCGACAATATTACCCCATACTTCATTATTGTGTCCGATTTTTTTAAGTCCTTCTGGTATAAACTCAAAACATAATTCTGTTGCTCCAATTAAGGTCGCATAATTAAATGCCTGAATATTTGTATATCCACCTTTAATCGCCTCGTTATACGCATTTCCTACCTCACTCGCAATATCCAAAGTATCTCCAACATACTTGATAGGTATTCCCAAATAAGTTAATGCAGCATTTATTAAAACAGAGGGGGTTTCATTGCCTATTTTATGAAGTGTCCCATACAATGCTCTTCCGGCATTATTTGCGTTGCTTATCGTAGCCTGATACTGATATTGCAGTTTGCTGGTTTCTATAGGATCCTCACTGAACAGCTGTTCAATTCCAAGTCCAAACCTTTCGGCTCCCGATGAAAAAGATGTCCATACCTTTTCAATAAAATCATCAGCAGCATCTGCTACTCCCCATCTCATATTCAAACCGTTTTCATATTTCACGACATTGTTGCTGGCATCTCTATAGTGCAATACTACGCTCGAAAGGTCCTTTGCGTATCTTGTAGCCTCATCCACTCCAAGAGTGTTATAAATATAGTTATACAGTTGTACTTCATCTTCGGTCATATACTTAAACTTAGCATATTTACTTTCAGAAGCTCCGTCCATCATCTCTCTCGTAGAACCACCCAACTCAAAAACCACATCATTTATATAGTTGTATATTTGTTCTCCTTCGGTATTATAATCATCCCTTAGATGATAATATGGATCATTATGCTTCCACTCTGGAATCATTACTTGGCTCATTTCTTCAAAATCATCAGCCATAAATAATTCCTCATATTCAAATATCCGAGTATAAGAAAGCTGTTCTTCAAGCTTTTTTATATTGGCTTTTTTCTCTGCAATAGTTTTTTCAATTTCCTTAATTTCTTGGGCATTACCCTCCTCAAATATGTAAGGCGGGAATTTATGTATCCAGAGCGAGTTTTCATAGTACCCCAACCAATATTTTTCCACGTCAAGCTGTTTAGCTATGGTTTGAACACTTGCTCCGTCGTTGTATTCTTTTCCATATTCTTGCGCTGTTTGCATAGTATTAAACTGTGTCAAATATGGCTCCAATTCGTCTTTTCTATTGTTGAGTTTTTCTATTTCGGTATCTAAAACTTCAATTTGAGCATAAATTGCATTGATCTGCTCGGCTGTTTTCTCTTGCATAACCGGATTTCTTGGTGCTGCCATTACTCCAATAGGCAATTTTGATAATAAGGTCTGACGTTCTTTCTGTTTTGCATCGATCTGCTCAACAATACTGTTGTATTCCGCCTGTGCCTCTTCTGGATAAGTATTTACATACCACTCACTTTCCGAGGAATATTTATTCCCCTGACTTTGTTCATACATCAACTTTATTTTTTCTCGTGTTATGCTGCCCCGCAACCCTTTAAGCTCCTCCAATATCTCGTCGATCTCCTCGCCGCCATAGACCTCATTGACCTCATCGTGATTATTAGTTATGTAGTCGATATACCAATCTATCATAGAAATAGCTTTATCGATCTGCCCTGTACGGGTCTCTACAATGTGATTCAATGTGGTTGATACGTAATACTTATAGTCTTTTTCTCCGAATTCATCCTTCCCGTTTCGGTCTTCATACTCTTTTATAAGTATTTCTAAAAACTCGTTCAGCTTGGGAATCATCATTTCCACATCACGGAAGTTATATGTACCGACACCGCGGTTAAGCCAATATGTAAGGCTTTTTTCTTGTGTTGCTGTTGGCGGGGTATATGCGCTATTCTTTGTTGTTGACTGAGTACCCGCGGAAGCGTTTGCCGCAGGCTGTGCCGAAAGATCAATATTGCCTGCCGAGGATGTTGTGGGCTGTGATGCCGCAGCGCTTACCCTTGCCGCAACGGGTGCGTTTGACTGCGGGCTTGCGGCGGTGAGGGACAGCTTCTCCATTTGCGGCGGGGTGTCCGAAACTCTATACGGCAAGGTTTGGTAGACGGTCTTCTCTTCAGGCTTGATCAGTCGATTCTGAAGGCTTTGCAATGCGTTCTTCTCGCTTCTTAAAAAAGCAAGCTCATCCTCCATTTCTTCGGGATCCTTCCACCAAGGCAGATCATTTTTAAAGCGGTCATAAAAGTCATAATATCCGTCGATCATACCGTTTAACTTGTCTATCTGACCAAGCCGCCTCGATACATATCCGTCGTTTTTCAGCTTTTGGTCATTCTTCTCTTCAAGCTCGGTTATTTCCCGCTGGGTCCTTTCAAGATATTCCCGTAGATTTCCCTGCATCTCAATGTAATTCTGAGTTCCGTTTCCCGGCGTATAATCATTTCCCTCAAGCCACGAATCAGCGGGGTTATAGGGTATGGATCTTTTTGTCACTTTGTAGCGGGTGTCTCGGGAAAGGTCGATCTCTTCTTTTGGCGCGGGAAGCTCCTTTAACGTCTCGATCTCCACAGCTTGGGTGGTTTTTTCAGCCGATACTGACGGTGTCTTGTAAAGACCCAGAGGGTCGGTTGTAGCGTTTTTTCTCGGCGCTGTGCTGCCCGCCTCCGTTGTTTTCTCGGTATAGTAGGGAAAGCTGTTATCTGCCAATTGCTTGACTTTCGTGTTTTCTGTTGGTTTTATAGGCTTTTCCGGAGTAATCAGCTCAGTGGTTACCTCGGGAAAGTCTTTTTTTCGTTTTTTATGTTCTAAATATGTATTCATACATCCTCCTTGGTTGTGTCTGCTTGCTTGTCCAGCTTTGCAAGGATAAAGTTTATCTGCTCGTGAAGATATACAAGATAATTTATCACTGCTTGGGTATCATCTTTTAAATTTCCGCTGCAAGAGGGCGGAAGCTTGTCTATTTTTCTGCTCATTTTCTCTCCTTTCTGTCGGGCGGGACAAAGTCCCCCCCCCCAAATTTTGAAGAAGGTAAATAATTCATTAAAAAGCCAAATATTTTAACGCAGGCTCAAAACCAACCGCAATAAAAACACAGTAGAATGCGCCCTTCCCCCACAAGACAAGTCTTGCGGGGGTGCCCCCGATTAATTGGCTCTCGGTCGCGCATAGCCCTCCCTTCGCCTTCCGCCA
>CAZOSH010000161.1:0-3522 GCA_964582395.1 uncultured Oscillospiraceae bacterium
TATTTGTCCTCTTTTCTGAAAAAAGTTTCGGTATTTATCCATTGTAAATATTATCACATTTATTTCCATTATAAACAACGTTTTTTATAATGTATACTATTTATTATTATAATAGTTATTATAACCCATAAGAATAATTTTTCTCCCACCGCCCTTGACATATGTGGTACAATAAAATTAAACACACTATAATCACAAAATCCACCTCAAAAGGAGAGTGCATTATGGATATAAATACAATGAACGAGCTTAAGGAGACCCTTTCTATTGCATATCAGCTTTGCGATAATATTGAGCAATCGGGCTGTTGGCCTATGGCGGGACAGCTTAAGATGTCCGACCTGCTCAGATATGAGCTTGTGGCTTTTTGCCGTCAGCTTTCCGCCGCGGACAAGGATTTTTCCCTTGACGAGCGCGGCTTTATCACCACATTCTTCGGTCTGCAAGGCGCGTTGCTTGCAGATAAAGTACCCGAAAACAGCGGAAATGTCCCCCTTGTCGTCACTATTTCTAAACAGATCGTTGAACTTGAGGCACAAGCAGGGGTCTCCCACACCAATGGCGTAGGTGTTCCCCGTGTACTGCTGATGGTCTTTGAAATGATCGGCAAGGCATTTATCATCAGCGGCGGAAACGATAGCCGCGAGATCGCCGTATATAACAACTACGTCAAGCTGATTCAAGACTTTGTCAGCGCTATCTGATTTTTTCAAAACACAACCGCCACAATATAGGAGATTAAAATGAGCCGGGCAAAAAGACATCTGTGGATCGACATACTGAAAATAATTGCTTGTTTTCTGGTCATAATCAACCATTCTCACCGACACATCATTCTTGGGTCGGGAATCGATTCTGCCACCGCTCTTTTTGATGCCCTGATCTTCCCCCTGTGCAAAAGTGCCGTTCCCCTCTTTGCTATGGCAAGCGGCTATCTGCTGCTAAATGTGTCAGAGGATCACTCCATCAAAAAAACACTGTGGCGGGTTGCGCGGGTCGCCGTACCCCTCCTGTTTTTCTCCGCGCTCTACTTTTTCTTCGCATCTGATGAAAGCGGCGGAATCATTAGCTTTATCCGCGCTCTGCTCCGCGACCCTTTGGGCACACATTTTTGGTATCTGTATATGCTTTTGGGCCTTTATTTTGCCGTTCCATTTATGGCAAGAGCCGTGAAGGGGGCAAAAAACAGCGAGCTTGCTCTGTTTATCGCTGTGTTTTTGCTGATACCATCTATTGCAAAGCTGACAAATATCTATTTGGGTGTAACCTTCAGCCGATTTTTCGAGGAAGGTCTGCTTCCCGCGGCAGTTGCCTATTTGGTTGCAGGCGTACTACTGAGCAGAATAAAACTTTCCCGCCTTTATCTGTGGATTTCCGTTGCCGTCTATGTTCTTTCCATCGGTGACTTTGCCCTGTCCATCTATCTGCCCTACAAGGAAAGCGGCTTTCTCAATTATTTTCTCGATTCTTGGGAGGCTCTGCCGGTGGTTTTGTCCTCGCTCAGCTTGTTTTACATAATTCGCTATCTCTTTGAAAACAGAGGCATAGGCGACAAAGGCGCAAGGATAATAAGCGAAATAAGTGCTACCACCTTTGGCATCTATATAATTCACCCCTATATTCTGATGAAAATGTTCGGCGTCAGCTTCTTTACTGCCATATATCAATTCAACTTCTATTTGGGTGTGTTGGCGATTCCCGTTATCTGTTTTGCAATTTGTTTCCCCGTAATTTGGATCGCAAAAAAGATACCTTTTGTAAAGCGTTTTATATAAAACCCATAAAGCCGAGGTGCCCCTCGGCTTTTAGTGACAACATCACTGTGCAATGTTGAAAAACTGCGTATAATATAATCACAACAACTCTTAAAAAGGAGACTCTATGCAATATTTTATCTCGTTTATTGAAGGAATCATAACCTTTATATCCCCCTGTCTGCTGCCCATGCTGCCCATCTATATTTCCTATTTTGCAGGCGGTGAGGAGGAGCGCACAACGGCAAAGACCCTCCGCAACGCCCTTGGTTTTGTATTTGGTTTCACCATAGTTTTCGTATCATTAGGCGCTTTTGCGGGAGTTTTGGGCGGCCTTTTGCAGCAATACAGAACTGTTCTTAATATCATAACAGGCCTTGTTGTGGTTTTCTTCGGTCTTAACTTTTTAGGCATTTTTAAGCTGAATATTTTCCGTGGCAACGCAAAAGGCTTTGAAGGCAAGTCCCTCGGCTTTTTCTCATCACTGCTTTTCGGAATGATATTCTCCATCGGCTGGACACCCTGCGTAGGCGCTTTTTTAGGCTCTGCCCTGATGCTTGCCTCCCAACAGGGCAAGGTACTGACGGGAGTTTTGATGCTGCTGCTCTATTCTTTTGGACTAGGAATCCCCTTTGTAATCTCCGCTTTGCTTATAGACAAGCTGCGGGGCGCATTTTCCTTTATCAAAAAGCATTACGGTGTTATCAATATCATCTGCGGAAGCCTGCTGATAATCGTAGGTATTCTTATGATGAGCGGACTTATGGGCAGATATCTTGCCCTGCTTTCTTGAGGTGATCATATGAAAGAATGGATAAAATGGCTTATCATCGCCCTGCTGCTTGTGGGACTTATTGTCTGCGCCTCTATAATCTACAATCATTTCAGCAGAGACTATACCCCCGATCAGCCCATCACAGACACCCCCGCCGATGACAGCGGCAATGCTGATACCCCAAAAGCCGCACCCGATTTCACCGTTTTGGACAAAGACGGAAACGAAGTAAAGCTCAGCGATCTAAAAGGTAAGCCCGTCATTGTCAATTTTTGGGCAACCTGGTGTCCCTATTGCGTTCAGGAAATGCCCGATTTTGATGAAGTCTATAAAACCTACGGTGAAGATATCCACTTTATGATGATAAATGTCACCGACGGCTACCGTGAGACCGTGGACGATGCCAAGGCTTATTTGAGTGAGCAGAAGTACACCTTCCCCGTCTATTATGACACCAAGCTCTCTGCATCATTGGCATACGGTGCTTACAGCCTGCCCTGTACCTTCTTTATTGATGCCGACGGCAATTTGGATTCCCACATTATGGGAATGATACCCAAGGAAGCTCTACTGGTGGGCATTAACAGATTGTTAAAATAATTGTTGAAAAATGTCACCCCTCCGATGTATAATGATATTAACAAATTATCAGGAGGAAAAATTATGAAAAAGCTTATCGCTCTGCTTATGCTCGCTTGCACCCTGCTTGTCTTTACCGCTTGCAATATGACCGAGTGTGATTTCTGCGGTGAAAAGAAGAACTGCGAGACCGAGGAAGTCTTCGGCAAAGAGATCAACTACTGCAAGGATTGCGAAGAAGATCTCGAGGATATTTCCAACGGCATCGGCGACCTGTTTGATTGATCAATATCAACCTCAAATCCCCCGATAATGATGGGTGTTCGTAAAACAGTTAAAACAAAAATTTAACTATTTACGGCATCTGTCAGACGGGGTTGGCGAACAACAAAAAATGAGTGATGCCAGGTCGAA
>CAZOSH010000162.1:0-2892 GCA_964582395.1 uncultured Oscillospiraceae bacterium
CAAAGCAAAACGGCGGAGGCTTTATTGTGGCGGGCGAAAACTACGGACAGGGATCTTCTCGTGAGCACGCCGCTTTAGTTCCCCTTTATTTGGGAATAAAAGGCGTCATAGCCAAAAGCTTTGCCCGGATTCACAAATCGAATCTGATAAATTCAGGTATTTTGCCTTTAGTGTTTGAAAATTCAGAAGATTATGATAAAATAAAAGCAGGTGCAGAAATAAAGATTGAAAATGCCCCTATGCAGGTTGAAAACGGAAGGGTCGCTTTAACTGTCAACGGAACTGTTATCAACACAAGAATAGAGCTTACAGATATGGAATTGTCTGTTATTCTCAATGGCGGAAAGATCAATTCCATAAAGAACAGAGGGTGATGTTATGTATAAAGAAGCCCTTATGCAGTTTGAAGCTATTTTGAAAAGTCAGTCTCAGCGCATAGAGAAAATGAAAAATGCGCCGCCCCCAAAGGATCATTCCGCTCTTTCAAAAATAATCATTGGAGTTATCAATGGAGACGGTATCGGGCCTATAATTGTGAAAGAGGCACGCCGAGTTTTAGAATGCCTTATTAAAGATCAGCTGCAAAGCGGGAAGATCGAGCTCAGAGTAATTGAGGGGCTCACCTTGGAAAACCGCATTGCCCAAGGCAGGACAGTTCCCGATGATGTGCTTTTGAAGATCAAAGAGTGTGATGTTCTTTTAAAAGGGCCTACAACAACTCCTCAAAAGGGCGGCACTATTCCAAATATGGAAAGCGCCAATGTGCTGTTGCGCAAAGAGCTTGATCTGTTTGCAAATGTCAGACCGGTAAGAGTTGATGAAGAGGGCATAGATTGGACTTTTTTTCGTGAGAATACCGAGGGCGAATATGCATTGGGAAGCTGCGGTATAGATATAGATGGTGAGTATTCAATAGATTTCAAGATTACTACCGATGAAGGAACGTGGCGTATAGCCAAAGCGGCATTTGATTTTGCACGTGCAAACAAAAAGACCAATGTTGCCATCGTAACAAAGGCAAACATTATGAAAAAGACCGATGGCCGTTTTTCCGAAATATGTCATCGGGTAGCTGCAGAATATCCCGAAATAACTACAGAAGAGTGGTATGTGGATATTATGTCCGCCAATCTGCTGAACAAGGCTCTCCGCAGGCAGTTTCAGGTTTTTTTGCTTCCTAACCTTTACGGTGATATAATTACCGATGAGGCGGCACAGATACAGGGCGGTGTAGGAACTGCGGGAAGCTCCAATATAGGTAGTCAATACGCAATGTTTGAGGCAATTCACGGCTCCGCACCCCGTATGATCGAGCAGGGAATAGGCGAATATGCCGATCCCGCAAGCATTCTCAAAGCCACCGAAATGCTTCTGCGCCATATCGGCTGTATTGCTGAAGCTGATATTTTGTATAAAGCCATGAAAAAATGTGAAGAGGCAGGCAAGGCAGTAGTCACGGGAGATAAAAACGGAGCAACCGCTGAAGAGTATACCGAGCAATTGATAAAAATTATAGAATCCCTTACATAAAAGATAGGAGCGTTCAGTTATGACAGAGCATTCAAGTCTTACGCAAAAAATATACGATACCCTTCGTGAAGAGATATTGGACGGCAAATATCCCACCGGTTCTTCTTTTACGGAGGAGGAGATGGCTCAACGCTTTGAGGCGAGCAGGTCTCCTGTGCGTACTGCATTCAGATATCTGAAGGATGACGGACTCTTGCAGCTTATACCCAATAAGGGCGCAGTTGTGGAGGGTATTACCTATAAAGATATGGATGATGTGTATGAAATACGTATGAGGATAGAAGGACTTGCCTCTGCATATGCGGCACAGAATGCCACCGAAAAAGATATTGAAGCTCTGACAGAGATAGTTGATCTGTCCAGTTTCTATCTGGAACACGGAAAACTGGACAAACTGAAAAATCTTGACGGTCGTTTTCATGAGACCATATTTCAGCTTGCTGACCGAAAGATCCTTCACGGAGTTCTATCAGGATTGCTTGTAGATGTCAGTAGATTCAGAGCAGCATCCTGGCAATGCAGTGACAGAATGAGAGATGCTCTTCTTGAGCACAGAGATATACTTAAAGCCATTGAAGAGCATGACAGTCAAAAAGCGGAGGAACTTACAAGATTTCATATTCAACAAGCCTATGAAAATATAAAAAGGATATTTTCTCCCCAAAAATAATCAGTAATAAAGAAAAACTCTGATGCAGTAGCTTGCATCAGAGTTTTTTGTTAGATCATAAAAGTTATCTTATAGCTTTTGTTTTCCACTTGCCGCGGCAGTAGAAGATAAATGTCAGCACAGCACCAAGCACCCAAGTGCAGAGCAGAGATATCTGAATACATTCTTTTATTCCGTAAGGAAGCTCGGGAGTGCGGGTGAGATAGGATATTCCGTAAGCAATGGGAATACGGGCAAAAACGCTGGTTATGAGGGATATCCACATAGGAGTTGTGGTGTCGCCAGCGCCGCGCATAATTCCCGAAAGACTCTGTGTTACCGCCATTGCAATATAACCTACCGCAAGAATGCACATAAGCCTATAGCTCATATCCACCAATTCTGCGGTGTCGGTGAATATTCCCATAAGCCACTTGCCGAAAATAAGTATTGCAAGGGTGATGACGGATGAAAAAGCCACCGCAAGCCAGGTGCCTTGCTTTGCGCCCTTTGAAACCCTGTCGTAAAGTCCCGCGCCCACATTCTGTCCCGCATATGTGGTCAGTGAAGTGCCGAAGGAGAAGTTGGGCATCATTGCGAAGCCGTCAACTCGCATAATGACAACGTTTGCCGCAATGAACAGCTCGCCGAATTGATTGGTCAGGGACTGAACGATTATCATTGCCGAGGAGAATATTGCCTGAGTAAGTCCC
>CAZOSH010000162.1:2902-3521 GCA_964582395.1 uncultured Oscillospiraceae bacterium
GGCAGACCGAGCTTGATGATCATTTTTACATAGTGCTTGACGGGCTTTAAGTATTTTTTCTTAAAGTCAAAGTTCTGCGTCATTCTTGACAGTTTCCAAAGGCAAAGTATTGACGAGATGACCTGAGCAATGACGGTCGCCAATGCTACGCCCGCAACCTCCATTCCAAGATCTCTTACAAAGTAAATGTCAAGGAAGATGTTTATAACGGTGGCAACAAGCAGATAGAGCAGAGCAGAGATGGAATCGCCCATTCCGCGGATTATACCGCTGAGAATATTGTAATATGCCATTCCCGCCATACCTATCAGGGATATCATAAGATAGTCATAGCACCAGCCCTTGATTGATGCGGGGGTATTGAGCATTTCAAGCACGGGGTTGATAAGGGGCGCGGCAATTGCGATAAGTCCCACACAAGCAATGGCGGTGACGGTTATAGCGTTGCCTATAGAATAGGAAAGGCTCTCTCTTTCCTTTGCACCGAAATACTGTGAGACCATTATGCTTGCGCCTGAGGAAATACCGATAAACAGAACGAGCAGCATATTAAGAATGGGAGTTGCGCTGCCGACGGCGGCAAGGGCGTTGTCACCCACATACTTGCCGACCACGATGC
>CAZOSH010000163.1:0-3513 GCA_964582395.1 uncultured Oscillospiraceae bacterium
ATTGAATATGCAACGTGAAGGGATGGACAAACGTTGGTGTCAGTATCTATGGAATAGATAACTCCAACCGCTTGTGAAAATATATTGTCACGCGGAAAAACTTCGGGACGCAGATCCTGCATATTGGGGAAAACAATATAAACCACCATTGCAATGATCTGAGTGATTATAATAAATATCTGCAGCTTTTTAAAACTGTCAACATTATAAAGCAAGAAATACCCCAATGAGCCCACGATCAAAAAATACCAAAAGACATATGGGATTACAAATATCTCACAAAAAGGAATCATCTCATCAAGACGGCTGTGCATCACATAGCAATTCTCTACGGGGATAAATTTTTCTGTGACAAAATACAGAATAAAATATCCAACCCAGCCAAGCAATAAAAGCAAATGAGAATATTGTGGACTTGTAATATTTGAAAATCGTAGTGAGCTATAATCCACAACGGGTCTTCTCAAGATTTTACACCGCCTTTGGGAATGTTAGTGGGATAACTTTTCTTCGGTATATTGTTATATGGAACAACAATATGCTCGGGCAAGGAACATGCAATGGCTGTTATTTCATCCTGCAGATAGCGGCATATTCTTTCGCGCTCCTTGTCCATAGAGTTATCAGCGCAAAAACGGATAGGCTTTCCGAGATACATCTTTTTAAGGTTGGGAGCTATGTACATCGGCACGAAGGATAGTTCCTTTCCGGTCTTCCTGTGATACATTCTTGCAACATCAATAAATCTATCCTGAAACTCGCATATTATATGGTTATATTCCACATTATGTTCCGGGAATATGATTACACTTGCTCCCTCTTGCAGTCTTGTTACAGTATCCGTGAAGGTCCTTCTGATGCGGCTATCTCTGTACACGCCAATGGTATGGGCATTATTAAAAACACATACCGAAAGAGGCGCAATAATATATGAAAGCAGCTTATAAAACCACCTAGTAGATTTGGGCTTATGCGACCAAAAATCAGCGTATGCATACGCAGGTACTTCTTTTAATTCCATCATCTCACCTGCGCACCAGGTATAACTGTTACACGGAGAATACAACTCACAGGCGATGGGTCCGTTCATTTTACTGTGATTTGCAACTATTATAGTCGGTTCATCTGGGAGGTTTTCTTTTCCTTCAGTTTCTATTTTGGGATAAAACAGCCATACTATGCATCTAATTATCCTATAGATCAATCTTTTCACTTTTGTTTGACATCCTCTCTTTCTTAGTATAATATTATACTACCTACGAGAAAAAATGATTTTGAAAAAATATTAAACATTGAGTATACAAAAATAATGAAAGTGTGGATTTAATATGGGCAGAAGAGACGGAAAATTACTAAAAAACATTGATTCAATGCATTGTATAATGCCGCTAATGTACCCCAACCGTTGCGACAATGAGGCGTTTATCAGTGAACGCATCGACCTTACAAACATCAATAAATATCTCGAAAAGAAGAACGCTGACAACCCCGAATACAAATATAATCTGTTTCAGATAATGGTCACCGCGATGCTTAAAACTATAACTCTCCGTCCCAAGATGAACAGATTTATTGCAAACAAGAATATGTATCAGCGCAATGAAGTATCTGCCGCATTTACAGTTAAAAAGATTTTTACCGACAACGGCGAAGAGTCTTTGGCTGTAGTGCATTCAAAGGAAACCGACACCATCGACACCATTCACGATGAACTTTTCAGGCAGGTATCCTTCTGCAAGAGTGAGAATAAGGATGCTTCCACAGAGAGCATGGACATCATACAAAAGCTTCCCCGCTTTTTGCTTAAGATAGTCGGTGCGGCTGCCCGTTTCCTCGACCGACACGGTTGGGTGCCCAAATCGCTTATAGCGACCGATCCTTTCTACAATTCAGTTGTTCTGTCTAATCTCGGTTCAATAGGTCTCAAAGCAGGCTATCACCACCTGACAAATTGGGGCACAACCTCGGTTTTCTGCGTTGTCGGTCAGATGGGAAAGCAAACCGTCGTCAAGGAAAACGGTGAGATACATACTTTTGATTATGTCGACCTCGGTCTTACCATCGACGAAAGAATTGCCGACGGATATTACTATTCAAAGACCATCCGTCTTCTGAAAAAACTTCTTGAAAACCCCGAACTTTTGGAACTTCCCTTAAGCGAAAAGATTGAATACTAAAACAAATCCCCTATCGGCTTGATTTCGATAGGGGTTATTTTATAGCTTCATCAATGCTTCCGCCAGCACCGCTTTGACACTGTCATATGTACATTTTGTAATGAACTCATCGATGTTCATCCAGTCTACTGAAACCATTGTTTTTTCTGTGGCCTGTGGGCTTCCTTGCTTATCTGTTTTAAAAAGAAAAGGATAAACGGTCTTTCGAATAAAGGTGTTGCTAGGTGAAGTGAACTCATAAGAATACGGCGTTAATTCACAAGTCAACTGGCACCTATCAAGTCCGATATTGGTCTCCTCAAAACACTCTCTAATAGCTGTATCGATAATATCCTCGCCTTCTTCTTGATGGCCTTTGGGTAACGAAAGAACATGCCTACCGAACACCATTTCAGAAATAGCTAATACTTTACCCCCACACATTACAACAGCCATACCGCAAGTTTCAAGTTTTGGCATATCTCTCCCCCTTAATATGTATCTAAGACTTAGTCTGTGTATAAAGCGATGATTACGCAGTATAGCCTTACTAATATGCAAGCCTATAACGATAATGCGTAAAACAACATCCATCTTCAAAATCCGTCCAAGTGACATCGCCCATCTTAACTTTAATATAATACCACAAATATGTTTATCTGTAAAGTTAGTTGTCGGTTATTGTTTAGTTTCAATTTGTTAATTCTACAAAAACAATTATTTTTACAAGTTGATCGAAACTACTTTAATTTTTCTCAGGTTGTGATATAGTACAAGTTGCGACACAGTTTAATATTACTCTGAACAGGCATACTATTGGTAAAAATGTATGCCTTGATGTCATTTCCTGTTTGGAGTGAACTGTGTCGCAACAGATCGGGCTGCGTTTTTTGGTGCGTGGCTTTGGTCACGCACTTTTTTATTAATAGGAAAAGAGGAAGAACAATGAAAAAAGTTAGCAGCATTTTATGGGGAATTGTATTTATTTCCACAGGCGTGGTTTTGGCACTGAATGTATTTAACATTATGGATATTAATATTTTCTTTGACGGTTGATGGACACTGTTTATTATCGTGCCGTGTACCGTTGGATTATTCACGGAGCGCGAAAAGACAGGCAACATTATTGGTATAGCAGTTGGTGTATTCCTGTTATTGTGTTGCCAAGATATTTTGAGTTTCTCGATGTTGTGGAAACTTCTTGTTCCTGCCATTATTGTAATTATCGGTTTGAAGATGGTTTTTACCGGACTTTTTGGAAATAAGGCGAATGAAATTATCGCTAAGATCAAGCAAAACGGCGGCGAAACAAAGGTTGGTTGTGCCACCTTCTCTGGCTGTGAACTGAATTATGACG
>CAZOSH010000164.1:0-3468 GCA_964582395.1 uncultured Oscillospiraceae bacterium
CATCTTTAGCCATACGGTCATACATATCGGTCCATTCACCGTTTTCGCCTTCTGCGGCTGCAAGCAGGTTTTCAGCGGTGTTGCCAAGCTCACCGAGAGCCTTGAACCACAGCTTTGCGTGTTCTTTTTCGTTTTCAGCGGTCTTAAGGAAGAACTCAGCGATCTGCTCGTAGCCTGCCTTCTTGGCAACGGATGCAAAATAGGTGTACTTGTTTCTTGCCATGGATTCGCCTGCAAAGGCCTCCCAAAGGTTCTTTTCGGTCTTGGTTCCTGCATAGATATTTTTCAACATATTTGTGTCCTCCGTTTATTTTAATTTATATTTGTTTTCCTTTTGTGTCTTAATAATACATCATTAAAATATAAAGTTCTGTGACTTTCTCACATAAATATGAAAATATTGACAGTTTTTTTAACTTGGAATATACTTGACTTGAAAGAGGTGATACATGTGAACTTTGCCGATTATCTACCCATTTGGAATGAGCTGACTCCTCAGCAAAAGGAGCATATTGAGTCAGCGTCGGAGGTAAGAAAAGTGCCCAAGGGCACCATATTATATAACGGAAATATAGACTGTCTCGGTCTTGTGCTTGTTTGCTCGGGACAGATAAGGGCATATATCCTTTCCGACGAGGGAAGGGAAGTCACCATCAGCCGCTTTTTTGAGTATGACATTTGCTTTTTCTCCGCATCTTGCGTAATGCCCAGTATGCAGTTCAATATTGTTGTTGAGGTTGAAAAGGATAGCGAGATATGCATAATTCCCGCTTGTCTGTATAAGAATCTTATGGATGAGTCTATGCCGGTTATGAGTTATTCCAACAAGCTGATAAGCGGAAGCTTTTCCGACCTGATGTGGCTTGTGGAGCAGATAATGTGGAAGAGCATCGACAAGCGCCTTGCCGCATTTTTGCTTGAAGAATCGGCGGTTGAGGGAAGCAATGTCCTGCCCATCACCCACGAAAAAATAGGCAATCATATGGGCACCGCCCGTGAGGTAGTCACCCGTATGCTCAAATACTTCCAAAGCGAAGGAATGGTCAAGCTCACTCGCGGTACTGTTGAAATAACCGACGAGGGAAAATTGCGTGACCTTTGCGAGTAAAGGAGAAATATGGAAGCAGTATTATTGACCGCATTGGGCGTTGGAGGAGCCACTGTTTTCGGTGCCGCTCTCGGCTTTACATTTAAAAAGCTGTCCCATAAGTTTTCGGACATAGTTCTGTCTTTTGCGGCAGGCGTTATGCTTGCGGCAGCGGTGTTGGGACTTATCTTACCTTCAATTGAATACGGAAACAATGTGCTTATTACGGTAATTGGTATTTTTGTGGGCGCGCTGTGTCTTAACCTGACCGATAAATTAGTTCCCCATCTGCATAAGTTGGTGGGCGATGACAGTGAGGAGCATCACAATGCCAATCTCAGCAAAGTGCTTTTGTTCGTTATGGCAATCGCCATTCACAATCTGCCCGAAGGAATTGCGGCAGGCGTAGGCTTCGGCTCGGGAAACACTGCACAGGCGCTTGTTATTGCAGGCGGTATTGCCCTGCAGAATATTCCCGAAGGTATGGTCATAATCGGACCTATGCTGGCGGCGGGGGTAACTCCCAAAAAGACCTTTGTCTGCGCCCTCATTACGGGCCTTGTAGAAGTGGTGGGAACGCTGATAGGTTATTTTGCCGTAAGTCTTGCTTCGGCAATTCTACCCTTTGCCCTTGCCTTTGCAGGTGGAACAATGCTCTATGTAATCAGCGATGAAATGATTCCCGAGACCCACGCCCACGGCGAGGAACGGGGCGCAACCTACGCCTTACTTGTCGGCTTCTGCGTAATGCTCATAACCGACGTACTATTGGGATAATGGAAAAACAATAAAGCTCACCTGCTAATGGCGGGTGAGCTTTTTTGCTTGATTGCCTTACGTTCTTGCCATGCCGTCCACCGAGAGGACAACACCGGTGATATAGGATGCTTCATCGGAGGCGAGAAACACAAAGGCATTTGCGATATCCTCGGGCTGACCGAGACGGCGGAGGGGAATATTTTTTATAAGCGGCTCGATGACCTCTTTGGGTACAGCCTTCATCATATCGGTTTCGATGATTCCGGGGGCGACTGCATTTACGCGGATTCCCTTGGGACCCAATTCGCGGGCGAGAGATACTGTTAATCCGTTGACCGCAAACTTGGATGCAGGGTAGGCAAAGCCGCTTGGCTGGCCTGAGATGGAAACCATTGAGGATGTAGAAAGAATGACACCCGAGCCGCGTGCGATCATACAATCGCTTGCCACGCGGGTGGCGTTGAATACGCCCTTGACATTGAGGTCCATAACCTTGTCAAAGGTCTCCTCGGTGTACTCGGTAAAGGGTGTGCTTTCGGAAATACCCGCATTGTTGACCAAAATATCAAAGCAACCATAGCGGGCGGTGGTCTCAATAAATGCCTTGCGTACCGATTTGATATCCGAAAGGTCGGGGCTGATGCCTACAACAGTTCTGTCGGGGTGCTTTTCCTGCAATTTTGCAACTGCCTTATCGGCAGATTCCTGAGAGCTTGCGGTGATTATAACGGTAGCGCCCTCCTGTAAAAATTTATCCGCGGTGGCAAAGCCGATTCCGCGGCTTCCGCCGGTTATAACGGCAACTTTATCTTTAAGCTTCATAATGTATCCTCCTGTTTTTTATTTTCTGATTATAGGATATACAAAAATCTCGCCGATTTCCGTGATAAAATCACAAAAAGTCTGCGTAATAAATGTAGGCTCTTATTATAACTAACTAATGCAATAGGGGAGTCGAGAAACCCCTCAGTCACCTGCGGTGACAGCTCCCCTGTTAGGGGAGCCGGGATATTCAGATATCTTTACTCAGGGTGATTCTGCAATATAGCATACCAATTATGTAAAATCACATAAAAAGGCTCTCACCGTGTGGTGAGAGCCTGATTTATTTAAGTTAACTTATTAACTTATTTTGTGCCCAGCTTGGAGAGCTTCTCATAACGCTTCTTAGCATTCTCTTCAGCCTTTTCGAACAGCTCTGCTGCTCTGCCGGGGAAGGTCTTGGTAAGAGATGCGTAACGAACTTCGTTCTTAATGAACTCCTGATAATCTCCTGTGGGAGCCTTGCTGTCAAGAGTGAAGCCGTTGTCGGTGTCGGAAACCTTTCTGGGATCGTAACGGTAGAGGTTCCAGTAGCCTGCTTCAACAGCCTTCTTGATCTCAGCCTGGGAGTTGGACATACCGCCCTTAACACCGTGCATCTCGCAGGGAGCGTAGCCGATGATGAGAGAGGGTCCTTCGTAGCTTTCAGCTTCGACGATAGCCTTGACGGTCTGAGCCTGATTTGCGCCCATACCTACGGATGCAACGTAAACGTAGCCGTAAGTCATAGCGATGCCTGCCAGATCCTTCTTAGCGATAGCCTTACCTGCTGCTGCGAACTTAGCAACCTGACCGATGTT
>CAZOSH010000165.1:0-3441 GCA_964582395.1 uncultured Oscillospiraceae bacterium
TCCAAGCCTTGATGCACAGTGAAAGCAACCCAAATACGCTCATCAGATGCTTGAGATTCACTCATTCCCTTCATGTGGTTGTACACTCTACGAATATTCTCCACATCAGTTGTCGAGGGCTTGTCCTGCGACATATCAAAAGAAAATTCTTCAACTTCAATAGAACTATCCTTAATAGCAGCCGCATCACCCAGCAACGTGGGTAAATCAGTAGACTTCTTTTTGAGCATCTGCTTAAAGATCTCAGAATAATTGTTTTTTGCGGCAATAAGGCCTTCTTCAGAAATAAACTTAATTCTCATTTTCAGGACCTCCTGCTAAGTAAACAAGTGCCTTCATCGTAGGGGAATCCATTAGCAACTGTGCTGTTTCGTAAGAATCTAAGTTTTCAAGACTTTGTTCATCTATCTCTATATTCAAATTCTTACATGCCTTTTTAAGAGCTTTATACCATCTACAACCACTCTCATAATTGTATAGTGCAGACCGATCCACTTTAAGCTCCTCAAACACCTTTGTCAGTGCCGGGACAATTATCATCGAGTGCATGATACTCTGCAAATCGAGATTAGAGCTCAGATTTTTGTAGATGTTACACTCTTTGACTGGAATCTTAATTGCTATCTTAGGTTGTGTGCTACTTACAACAACCTTTACAATTGTTTCATTGGGATCCAAATTTGGCACAATCGAGAAGATGGATGATGTGTTTTCTAAATCATCCTTTTGCTTGTTTATTTCAAACTCAACGCAACCACCAATAGCCAGCAAGCAACCGCGTTTAATGTTAAAAGAAAATCCCTTGTAGTCCGAAGAAAAGTCGCTATTTTTGTAACCCTTCAAATCTTCATTTGCAACAATGACTGTGGTAATCTGTATTGCACCATTTACCTTGTTTTGATGAATTTGAAAGACAGTTTCATTTTCATCAGTCACTACAGCATGTCTATAGCAGGTTTTTACACACTCGATATGATGCACAATGGACGCTTTTTTACTGCTTATCAGAGCTTCAATTTCTGCATTATTAATAGATGCTTTCAGAATAAGCTTGATGTTGTATCCATTCTTCTCAAAATCGACATCGCTGGTAAATTGGGTTGTCGCATATGAGTCGTTACCAGCGGCAACGACCGGGTACGGATAGTACTTATTTCTTATTAACATATGCCTTCACCTCCAACGAGCAATAATCTTTATAGTCCAGCTGCAAATTGATTCTAATATGCTGGCCCGTAATAAACTTCATTCCCGTAATCGCATTATCCTTTACTGTAAGGTCGCCACCACCGATTTGTGAAGCTTTAAGAATAACTGCTTTATAGGCTTCTGTTTCGCCCGACAGGAAGAACTTCAATGACCCATCATCCGAATCTGCTGACGGGATGAAGTCAATCATGTACTTTCCTTCGTCAGGATTGCTACAAATATACATAAACTTTGAAGGTTTAATTTCTTTGGGCATATTCATTGTTCTGCCAGATCCAGGCACAGGGTCCACAGGCTGCGGCGGCTTCGGTGCCGGAGGATGCGGATAAGGAACCGGCTCGTGCGGCCAATCTTCTTCACCGCTACCAGGTTCAATATCAACCTCTTCTTCGTTGCTCTTATCTCCGTTATCGACAGAGGTTATGTCAGGATTATACTTTCTATCAATAACTCTTTTTTCAATTTCCAGCACAACGTCAGACACAGCTTCTTCTCTATTTTGGTTCTGTTCTTCGTCCGGGGTGTCAGGAATAAAATTCGCCACGCCAACGGCATCAATAGCATTTTGAGGGCCTTGCTCCACCAGTTCCTCAAGGCATCTCTTCATATAGTCATTTATAGACTTGATAAGTTGCTTTGCCTCGAAGGGATTGGCTGCTCTGTCGGGCTGCCATTCTGTGTGTTCAGGGTTCTCTAACGCACGAAGCTTCTCGTTAATTGTGTCGCCCTCGATAAATAGCACTCCCGCAAAGGATACGAAACCATTAATGCGGTCACCATCTTTAATCTTCATACCGGTCTGGCGAATCATAGCTACTTTTCTGTGGAAATCATTTCCGTTTAACAGGTAGCCAAGTTTAATTTCTCCCAAACCCATATGGTTTGTTGTAAACCACTTGGTTTCAGCACTTGTCAGAACCTGATAGTACTCCAAAACATAGGTGTTCGTGAGTTCTTCCGCATATTCTTCCATCAAGTCAGCCAATGTGGATTTATCAATTTTTATTGCACCTACATTAACTGCGAGCTTTTCATTCCAAATAGCCCCAAGAAAACTATCAAGAATAGAAACCACAATATCGGTTTCCCAGTTTTCTTTGGAGAATCGGTAACCAATAATATACACATCTGTGCCATAGTCTCCCGGATCTCTGCTAAAACTGGGATCCAAGGATAAGGACTCAAACACAGGAGTGTTACGCTCGTTTCCATAGTAACCAATACCCTGCGTGGTTTCACCATCATTTCTTTCGAATGTAACCAGTCGTGAAACGCCTTGGTAGGCACACTTATCTTCTTCATCATAAGTATTATAGAATACAGTTGAAAAATCCGAACAAGCAAACGGCGCAAACTTACCAATACCAAAAGAGCCACCTGCAGGTCCTTTTTTGTCAGAGGATCCGGAGGATTTTGTTAACCGCATCCAGTCTGTATTAATATCATGCGTTTCACGAGATCCGGTCAATCCTTTCGTATTAAAGTCACTAATCCGTAACACAGATACTTTTTCTTCTGATATTTTATCAAATGCATTTTTGAAAAACTCTTTTGTTGTCTTGGCCTTCTGTCCGCTCCAATAAGAAGAACATTTTTCAAATGTATCCTTCAATGTTGCAGCTTCAGGAATACTTTCGGTAGGAATTTCAAAGTTTGAAAAATCCACGCGCACAGTCTTCTGTGTCGCTGCATCCAGAGAGTTCTGGCAAATTTCGCGGGCCAAAGATTTTAAAGGTGTACCCCTAAAGGTTGCCACGCCAGAATCGTTTATACCTTTGTTCTCTCCATGGTCATTCGACGGAAAATACCAAAATGCCATATTGATACCCCCCTTTTTATTTCAATCTAAACTTACTTGAATCATCGCTGGAAGATTCAAACTTAGCCTTGGCGATCTTCAATTCAGATTCAATCGC
Source organism: uncultured Oscillospiraceae bacterium (assembly GCA_964582395.1). Lineage (GTDB taxonomy): Bacteria > Bacillota > Clostridia > Oscillospirales > Butyricicoccaceae > RGIG3513. Next base: position 3,126 of record CAZOSH010000165.1, read on the forward strand.
GGCAAAGATTTTCTTGACATCATCCTTTGTGTATTCATAGGTGGATTTGCTAGAACAGTTGCCAAGTAACCGTATCATATCAATTATCTTGTTGGTTCTTGCCTCTGCAATTCTCACGAATCTATCTTGTTTTGTTTCCATATATATCGCTCCTTTTTTGATTATTTCATTTATATATTACAAATATTTTTTCGTTCTGTCAATAGAAATATTTATATTGTGTTATATATTTTGCAAATATTTCTATTATATTTTGCAATCTGTATGAAAACACAGTTGTAAAATATGGCTTTTAGTGAATCGCTAATTGAAAAAC
>CAZOSH010000166.1:0-3415 GCA_964582395.1 uncultured Oscillospiraceae bacterium
CGTTATGATATACTCTGCAATGCATTTCCACCATACCCTCAGCGGTCCATTTGACGAATTGTTTCTTACCTGACTTCCACCTGCGCAGGCTCTCTGTAAAGGCATTTTCGCCGTTATCTCCGCTTCAACGGTTTATATGTACTTGATGATTGGATTATAGCATCCCCTTTTTTCATTGTCAATAACTTTTTTGGGGTGTTACACAGTTGTAACATTGACATTTTGTGGAAAAATTCGTATCATTAAAGGGAATGGAGGCGAATGTTATGCGCTACGGAAAACCCGAAATATACAAGTTTCTTGATGATAATTCCATCCCCTATGAAAAATTGGAGCACGCGGCGGTCTTTACTATGGAAGAAATGGATGCCGCAGGCATTACAAACAAGGGAAATGTTTGCAAAAACCTTTTTCTTCGCGATTTCAAAGGCAAGAACCATTTCCTTGTCACTGCGCCCGAGCATAAACGTGTAGACCTGCGCGTCCTTGCCGAAAAGATTGAAAGCTCCAAGCTCAGTTTTGGCTCTCCCGAGCGCCTTGATAAGTATTTGGGCGTTAAGCAAGGCAGTGTTTCTCCCCTTTGCGTGCTCAACGACCAAAACAGCGAGGTCACGGTCATTTTTGATGCCGACCTGCAGGGCGAAAAAGCCATCGGCGTTCACCCCTGCGACAATACCGCAACCATTTGGTTGGATTTTGCCGACCTTTGCGGCATTATCAAAGACCACGGCAACGAAATAATCTTTGCAGAGTTTGGTGAATAATATGGTTAAAGAACTTATGCACGATCCCGAGTTTTTGGCGCGTCCCTCGGAAAAAGCAGACGCAAACGATATGCACATTGCCGCAGACCTGCTGGACACCCTGATGGCCCACAAGGATTCCTGCGTTGGAATGGCGGGAAATATGATCGGCGAGCTGAAAAGGATCATTTGCTTTGTACTTCCCGACGGGAAATATATGACGATGCTCAACCCTAAAATTATCCGTTCTGCCGACCCTTATGATGCTGTGGAAAGCTGTCTTTCCCTTTTAGGCGAGCCCCGCAATGCCCGCCGCTACCGTCAGATACGGGTACAGTATCAGAACGAGCAGATGCAGACCCGCGCAAAGACCTTTACCGGCTTTACGGCACAGATAATTCAGCACGAGATAGACCACTGCAACGGAGTTTTGATCTAAGGAGAATGTCTATGAACTTTAGTGAAATAGCAAAAGCCCGTCAGTCCTGCCGCAGCTATGACCCCGCAAAGATGGTGGAGCAAGAAAAGCTCGACACCATATTAGAAAGCGTCCGCCTCTCCCCTTCTGCCTGCAACGGGCAGCCCTATCATTTTACCGTATGCCGCGGTGAGGCTGCCGCAGCGGTAGCTAAAGCCTGCAGCGGAATGGGAATGAACAAGTTTGCCGCCGATGCACCAATTCTTATTGTAGTGTCGGAGGAAAGCTATGTGGCTTCTGCCGCTTTCGGTGCAAAGGTAAAGGGCAACGATTACCGCTCCATTGACATTGGAATCGCCACTGCCTATCTTACCGCCGAAGCCGCCGCCCAAGGCTTGGGCACCTGCATTTTGGGTTGGTTTGACGACCAAAAGATACGGGACATCTGCGGTCTTGACAAGCCTGTGCGCTTGGTCATAACCTTAGGTTATCCCAAGGAAGGCGACACACTCCGCCCCAAAAAGCGCAAAGAAATATCCGAGCTTGTCAGTGAGAAATAAAATAGCCTCCCTTGTGTAAAGGGAGTGGGGTTTGCGAAGCAAAACTCGAAGGGATTGGTGATACATATCTATTGCTTTACAATCCCCCACCGCTCCGCGGAGCCCCCTTTGCACAAAGGGGCCTTATAACTGCAGTGAAAAAATGACAACATCCGTTGGAGGATTTCCAACGGATGTTTTATCTTATGGTTAATTATTCTATTATTACGCCTGCGTAGTTTTGGAGATATCCGCCATCCATATAGAGCTTTTTAAGGCCTCTTTCAAGGCGGGTATTTTCGGGCAGGCTTTCGTATCCGTCATACATTGCAGGGAATACAAATCCGAAAACGTCTGTTGCGTCGCTCTTGATGGGGAAACGCAAAAACCGCTTACCCATCTGCGCTATCTTGGAGTCCTCTCCCAATATCTCGGCTATTTTGGGATTATACATCCAGGTATTGCAGACGATATATCGGGCATTGTATTCGGGATAGTATTTTCTGACTATTTCCTTGGCGCGGTCAAGGGCGGCTGAAACCACCTCGGGTGTCAGGTCAGAGCCTTTGGGAATGTGCTGACTAATGACATAGTCGCCGGGGCGAAGCACACATTCCCACTCCTGCTTGGAAAGACGGGAAGGCTGTTTTTCAACCTTGAAATCCTTGACAAGATGCCCCGTAAACTCACTGTCGGTCTCACTGAAAACGGCATCAAATGCCCCTTCCTCATCGGTGCAGCCCGCCGAGCCTAAAATAAGTCCGCTGCGATGTATCTTTTGGGCGGTCATCATAACCACAGCTTCGCCGCTTTGGCGGTTTTTCAGAAAGATAGCTCCATCCCGCTGACGATTGATATTAAATCTGAAAGGCAGGCTATTGAAGATCATACCCTTCACAAAAATGGATATCCATTCAAAATATGTACGGTTTATTCCCGGTCTGCCGGTGCGATTGGTCACAGCTAATATGCTTCGGGGGAATTGCTGAAGATGCACATCAACATCGTCAAATCCGCGGCTTTCGTAAAGCTTTATCATATCGGGAACACTGTCAAGCAACACAAAGAGCGGCAGCATATCCCCGAGCAAAGTGCCGTCGGTTTCGGGAAGCTCGATCTTTTGGCAACCCTGCACATCACACTCGCGGTATTGCTTGACGGTCTCCTCCACCCAAGCAAGCCTTTGAGGGTCATTATGCAGCTGCTCTGCCGCAGAAAGAACTATATCGTAATACTCGCCGAATACGGCGCGCTCTTTTTCTATATCCTTTACAAGCTGAATAAATCTCATTATCCCGCCTCCTTTGTTTCCATTATACTGCACCGTTCCCCTTTACGCAAGGGGCAAAGGCGGCTGTAAGGGCAATAAGCACCTGTGACGGCAGATAGAAAAACCAGGACAAATGAAAGGGAGCAAAAATTATCTTATAAAGCAACGTTCCCTCCCCGATGGGAAGGTATCCCCCGCTTGCCACCTGCAGTCCGATTACCGTATCGCAAAGCAGAAACAGCACAAGCCCGATGGCAAACAGGGAGTTTTGCCCAAAGCGCTTGAATGCCGCGACGATGTTCATTATAATGATTGTAGCTTGTCGATACGCCTTCGGCGTTTCGACAGCCGCTAAAAGCGGCTGTGCCATTTTGATTTTTCAAAATGGCACGACATTCATTGCAATGGTTATTGTCGGATTTTCAAAGAAAATCCGCTGCCAAAT
>CAZOSH010000167.1:0-3415 GCA_964582395.1 uncultured Oscillospiraceae bacterium
TAGGATAATCTTCCTTGTTATAACAATTCTCATAACACTTTCAACCGTATTTTTAAAGCAACATTCAGTTATAGATATTTATGTGGGGATTATTCTTTCCTTTGCGGTGTATCCGATAGCATTTTCATTACCAAACAAAATAAAACGAAAAATAGCTTCGGGCGTTTAAAAACGCTCGAAGCTATTTTTATCAATAAAGTTTGGTAAACTCAAAATCAGAGGGAATACCCAACTCAGCCAAGGCTTTTTCCTTATTGTCTGCAATATCTTTATCCAAGCAGTCAAAAAGATTATTTCCCATTGTATCAATGTCTACAATAAACGGGCCCAATTCATTTACCTTGAAAAACCATGCAGCCTCAATTCTGCCAAGCTCATCATATAGATATACATCCTGAACCTCAATGGAATCTATCCATAGATTCGGACTCACCGAGCGTGGAGATACGTGAACACACTTTCTCTTTTTCATCATTTCAGCGGTTTTCGCGCCCATTGTTGTTTTTCCAACAATCATTTTAAGGTTCCACTCATCTACACTTTTGGCGCCCCATTTTTCAAAACGGATACTCGAAGTCGGCATAAAGGAAACCAGCTTCCATTTTCCGTCCTCTTTGATTACAATCGGACCGTTATGAATTAGAATATTTCTGTCTTTTGTTGAAAAAGGCAGTTCATTCTTTTCGTCAAATATGTATTTCTGTAATCTTGAGCGGCAGGTAAACACCTCTCCGCTGAGATAAACTATATCGCCGATTTTCAGCTTCTCTACATCGCCGTCCGTAAGCGGTCCGGTTAAATGATATTCTGCCATAAATACGCCTCCCTATTATCTGTCGCCAAACCAGTTGGGACTTCTCATAACTGTTATTTTTCCGTCTGCATCAATTCTTGAAGATGCGCGGCGTGCGACCATACAGTTGGTGCTGGTGGCACAAGCAATACCTGCTATATGTGTATACGCATACTCAACATTAACAGCCAATACCGAGGTATCGCCTCCCGCACCAAGAATTCCTATATTGAGGCTATTTAATGCTTTGTATAAATCTTCCTCAATCTTTGCAAACATTGGGTCGGGATGGTGTGAGCCAACGGTTCTAAGACAAGCCGCTTCCTTGGCAAGATTAGCCGCAACATTTGCAGTACCGCCAATTCCGATTCCCAGCACAGAAGGCGGGCACACCGCACCTGCGCGGGCAGAAGCCACGAAGCTGTCTATAACAAACTTTTCGATACCTTGAATACCGTCAGCAAATGCAACTATTCTGTGCCTTGTTCCGCCAAAGCATTCGCTTCCGCCTCCCTTTGCGGCATACGACATCTCGATAAAATCACCGTCAACAAATTGATATGTAAAATCAGGAATATTCATACCGATGTTATTGCCGGGGTCGTATCCCGTAAGCGGATGCTTCATTGTGGCGCGCAAATAACCAAGCTCGGTTGCCTTTGCAACGGCACGTCTTGCCGCATTTTCAAGCTCAACAAAACCGCCCTCTAACTCACACTGGTTTCCTACCTTGAAATAGAATATCGGCCATCCTGTATCAACACAGAGCGGATTTTTTCTCTCTGCCGACATTTCCATACTGTCAAGTGTTGCTTGAAGTCCTTTTTTCGCATCTGCATTGCTTTCTAATTTGATAGCTTTTTGAAAGGCTTCTCTTACATCGGCAGAAATTTCTGTTGCACCGCGTTTTATGGTTTCCAAAAGCGCCTGCTCATAAGTTTTTATGCTAATCAATTAAATACACCTCTATCACGCAATTGTTAATTTTTATACTAAATCTCAATATTTGTCAGCGGAACGTGTTGCTGACAGCCATAAATATCATTATCGCTTAGGCTTCCGCTTATATTCTTTCTTGGGAAGGTTATTTTTATTGAGTTCACAACACTGTATGAGATAATATCAATTTTATCCTCATCTACATCATAAGCCTTTGCAATATGCTCTTTGGTTAAGCGTTCTTCAACATATTGCATATCATCAGCATTATTAAAAATCAAATCAAAGGTTATAAATAACGGTCCTGCATTTTTGCTTCGCAAAATTTTTGTATATTCAATTAACTTTTTCATTTTCATATCTCCTCTATGCTGATTTGTGATGTTTCAAGCAGAGAATCCACTTTTGCCAGATGGAATACTGAAAATTCATAAACCGCACCGACATGAATATCAGAGGGAGAGAATGGAAATGCAAGATTTCCCGCCGATGATTTTCTTCCCTCATAATCGCAGTGAAGCATACGGCTTCTAGCAAGTGCACAAACAGTGTCTGCAATTTCCTGAGTTTTTCCCACTATATCCATAATTATACCAAGAGAGCTTTCTGCTCCGCCGCTTATTTTGAAATTAATCGTGTAGCTATCCTTTGGGAGTGTATTTTTTGTGTTTTCTTTTACAAATTCTATTACGGTGTTTATTATCAAATCAATATTTTTTATTGTTAGGGAATCATAAATTGTCGCAGGGCATATTGTTCTGTAGCCGGCGCATTTTACACCCTCAAGCTTCAAGGTTTTTTCTTCTGCCTCACGGAAAACAGAGCCGCTTACACGAACTGTGCGTTCATCAATCTGCTGGAATTTTGAATTTGTAAGGTCACAAACACCGTCAGGCTCGAAAATCAGATATGGGTTTGACTGTTCATAAAGCGTGTGTGCCGCAACCCTGTCAACTGTGCATTTTCTTATGGGATTCGCAGGACGAAGCTCAAAATAATCTTCAAACATATACCCTTGCATAACATCTGCAGCGGCAACAGGCTCCGAACACATTGCACCGCACTCCATAATCTTAGCCATATGGAAAGCAAGTCCCTCATTATAGCCCTCATAAATACATGGAGCCGCATAAATAGCCGTATCGCAGGCTCTTCCGCAAACTATAACATCAACCTTTTGGTCGAGCAGCTTTAAAATAGGTGCAATTCCTATTTGACTTACTATCGTACTGCTATTTTCTATATCCTGTTTGGTGAGCGGCATTTCATCGCTCATATTAGAAATTTTTCCGTTTTCGAATTTTTCAAGAACATATTCCTTTGAAACATCGCTCAAAACGGTACCCATCTTAAAATGTAAACCCTTTTCTCTTGCGATTTCAAAAATTATTTCCTTTAGCCACTTGACATGCTTATTGCTTCCCGCACCGCCCGCAGTTCCGATAATAAAAGGTGCTTTATGCTCGAGCGCCTTGGGCAAAGCAAGCGATAAATCCCTTTTAACAGCACCGCGGTCTGTAAAGGATTTTCCGCTTCCAAGATAATACGGACCCGGATCGGTTGAGCCGGCATCTACACCCAGATAATCAACCTTTTCAGAAAACGCAATATTCAGCGCTTCTTCGCTATAGCCATAACCTAGTAATCCGTTAAGTGCAACAATTTTCATAAGCTTCTCCTTTT
>CAZOSH010000168.1:0-3378 GCA_964582395.1 uncultured Oscillospiraceae bacterium
GATTCAGCACTGCGGCAGCATCTGCACTGCCGCCCGCCATTCCCGCGCCAACGGGAATAATCTTTCTGATAGATATTTCCGCGCCACCTTGAATGCCTGTTGCTTCAAAGAAAGCCTTTGCCGCCTTGAATGCCGTATTGCGCTCATCGGTGGGTATGTATTTTTTGTCAACCGTCAGTCGGATCGTGTCCGCAGGCTCTACCTTGACCGTGTCATACAGATCGATGCTCTGCATTACCGAACGCAACCCGTGATAGCCGTCAGGCAGAATACCGGTTATATCCAAATATAAATTGAGCTTTGCGCAGGCTCTGCATTCCATAAAGTCACCTCATATCTATTGCTTTGATTCTGCACAGTTCGTGGCAGCAATAGCATTTTATACATTTCTTTTTAGTAAGCACCGCTTTTTTGTTTATGACCTCAAGTGCCTTACCGGGACAAGCCTCAGCACATATTCCGCATCCCACACATCTGTCGGAAATAACAGGATAAGGTCTGAAATGCTTACCCACTATCCGTGAAACAGGCTTTGGAATGCGGGCAACCGCCTTCCACATAACCTTATCCTGCATTGCAGGAACAAAGGAATCGGCAAGCGGGGCGGCATCGTCGCCAATATGCTCCTGCTCGGAAGCAACAAGTCCAAGCTTAACCGCTCTACGGTGTATGGGTGAGTTATTTTCGTCAAGTCCACAGAATCGCATAGCAGCCACATCGGCGGCAAAGGGATTATCCGAGCCGATGATAACTCCGCCGTGCTTCGGTCTTCCGCCCGAAGGTCCGTCGCCTTCCATACCGACGATGCCGTCAATTATAGAAAAAGTCGGTGCTGTTGCTCTGCACAGATCGACTATCATTTCAGAAAAATCTTCTACCTTGGGCAAATTGGCGTGATATACCGCTTTGTTAAGTCCTGCAATCGTGCCGAACATATTTTTGACTGCTCCTGTAAAATAAGCAAGCGAATGGGTCTTCATTTTGGCAACACTGATAACCACATCGGCATTTACAACAGGATTGATGAGATCAAATGCGCGTTTGCCCGACTCGGTTTCAACGGTTTTCACCTGAGAGCCCATATCGGTGTTGAGCATAGCTCCGCTGCGGCATGCTGCTTCTCGCATTCCGCAAGCGTCATATACCGTATTAATAGACAAGGTATTATACGGTCCGCCGGGGCTGTCTGCAATTGTGACCTCTGCGCCCGCCTCCACAAAATACTTCGCAACCGCTGCGGCAACCGCAGGATGGGTGGTAGCGGCATTTTCAGGCTTTTTAGGCAGAAGCAAATTGACCTTTACGGTAACCTTTTTACCGCCGCGAAGAATGGCTTCAGCGCCACCGAAAGCATCAAAGATCCTGCGCACATTCTGCTCTACTCTGTCATAATCGTAATCTTCGCAACGGGCAAGAAATACTTTATCCATAAAATCACCTATATTATATATGTATAAACTGCGGTTTTCGGTCGATAAAAACAGTTGTCTTGTCAAAGCCACAATCTTTAAGCACCCTGCTTGCTTTTTCAATCCCGAAGCAGGTCAGTTCAGGAACATGGCCATCACTTCCCAATGTGACCATTTCTCCCCCAAGTTTTTTATATTTTTCAAGCAGCCAAGGCTCAATACCGAAAACTTCTGCCCAACAACGGGAAAGCACTGTACTGAACTCCAAAGCGATTCCGTTATCTATAAGCGCCTTAAGACAAGGTGTTATAAGGCTCTCCCATCTTTTAAGAGATGGATTTCCGTCAAGTTGCTTTTTAAGAACGCGGACGGGGTAATCTATATGACCTAAAATATCAAAAGCTTTGGTCTCGATCATTTGAAGCATTTCGGTAAAATACTCTTCAAAGAATGCATCAACATCATCTATATCCATAAAATAAATATCCCTGCCACCGCTGACATCGTGCATACTTCCGATTATGACATCATAATCTGCGGCATTTATGATCTGACGGGCTTCTTTCAAAAATACGTGAGGTTGTCCGACTTCAACTCCGCGAAGAAGCTGTACTCTACCCTCGTACTCTTTTTTTGCATTTTCGGTATCACGAAGCCACTGTTCAAAATGCATGGGAAAATGTTCCATTCCGCCTCTGGCATCACAATCAAAATGCTCTGCCACGGCAATGATCCCTACTCCCGCCTTTTCTGCAGCGGCACAGACATCCTTGACCGACTGTTTTCCGTCAAATGATGCGAATGTATGATTGTGCATATCTGTAAGCATAAAAACCATCTCCGTTTCTCGGGTTAAAAATATTATAACATACTTTTATATAAAATGTATCATTTATAAAAAAATGTGGAAAGATATTTTAAAGGAGGTGTTAAAATGGATAAAACAGCACTTACTCTTACTATAATCGGAGCAATAAATTGGGGCCTTATCAGCCTTTTCCAGTTTGATCTGGTGGCTTGGCTCTTCGGCGGTCAAAGCGCAGTTTTCAGCCGCATCGTATACGGTCTCGTATTTGTGGCAGGACTTTGGTGCATTACCCTTTTGTTCCGAAATCTCAGAGACAGAAGTCACGCCTGATAAAGCACACCGATATGACAAAAATAAAGTCATATCGGTTTTGCTTTTTTTAAGGCCATATGTTATACTATAAAAAAACTCTGTGGGGTGACTGTATGAGCAAGACAGTTCTTATAACCGGCGCATCACGGGGCATCGGCAACGCCTGTGCCCGTGAGTTTGCAAAGGCAGGCTATAAAGTTGCAATAGATTACTATAAAAGTGAAGATATGGCACGAGCTCTTGTAGAAGAGCTGCAAGCACAGGGCTGCGATGCGGATTGCTTCAAGGCAGATATTTCCGATGTATCTCAGGTAAAGGGTCTTGTACATTGGACACAGCAACGCTTCGGCCCGATCGATATACTTATTAATAATGCAGGAATTTCTGTTGCGGGACTGCTGACCGACCTTAGCGATGAACAGTGGAATGAGCTTCGCGGCGTATGTCTTGACGGTTCGGTATACTGTTCAAGAGCAGTATTGCCCCAAATGATATGTAACCACAGCGGATGTATTATAAACATCTCCTCCGTATGGGGCGTCAAGGGCGCTTCATATGAGGTAGCCTACTCTGCAGTTAAGGCAGGAATCATCGGTCTTACGCTGGGTCTTTCAAAAGAGGTTGCTCCTTCGGGAATAAGAGTAAACTGCATCGCTCCCGGTGTTATTGATACCGATATGAGCCGTTGCTATGACCTGAAGGCTTTGGCAGAGGAAACTCCCCTGGGCAGAGTCGGTCAGCCCGAAGAGATCGCAAAAGCCGCTCTGTTTTTGGCTGAAGCCGAGTTTATAACCGGTCAGGTTTTGGGCATTGACGGCGGTTTTGGAATGTAAAAGCACATCAAGGCAT
>CAZOSH010000169.1:0-3316 GCA_964582395.1 uncultured Oscillospiraceae bacterium
AGATCGTAGCCGAATAAACCGATGCTGCCATAAAAGATAATGAAGTCATCGCTCTCATAAGCAAGGTCAACGCCAACTTCTGTAGGGGCAGATGTGTCGATCTTTTCAATTGAGATTTCAGAAAGATTGGTATCCTCTGCATCAGATCGAGGATTGGAGGAAAGACAAGCTGTCAATCCAATACACATAATAAGCGCTAAAACTATGATTATAAAAGTCGGTTTTTTGTACCTCATAATGTTTTTGATCCTTTCTTTTGTGTCACCTTCGCCAAAGGCAAGGGGTGTACCTATTATTACTTTTTTTCCGGTAGAGAACTGTAGTAGTAGCGAGGAATAGTCAGCCCGAATATCCTTGTCGATTTGTTTCATTACTGCTTCGTCACAGGACATTTCCATATCTTTACCGGCTAATACAAAAGCAATCCAAACAAGGGGATTAAACCAATGTACGCACACTGCTATAAAAGCAAATAGCTTAATGATGTTATCTCCTCTGTGTATATGGTGCTTTTCGTGCAGAATGATATACGCCTGCTCGGCATCAGACAGAGAAGAGGGAAGATAGATCTTAGGGCGCATCAACCCCATAACAAACGGAGTGTGGATATGATCCGCAAGGTAAATGTTTTTTCGCAGTGGGGTAGCGCCGATCAGTTTGCGGCGAAGCCGCACAAGCTGAACAATATTGAATATTAGCATTGCTGCTGCTCCGCAGATCCAAAGAGCGCTTATACCTGATACAGGCAAAGCAAAGGTCTTAACTGTCGGAGTTTTGTCCAAAGACGGATTTGCAGGTTGATCCGCTGTTTGATTGAGATTGGGCGAAGATATTGTAATCGATGGGGTGTCTGTGTCGGTCGAATCAAAGGAAAGATACTCAATCCTCCCGTTTTCTGCTACGGGGACTTTTAATATGTTCATTAAGGAAATATCCGACGTCAACGATATAGGACAGAGCAGGCGAAACAACACAACAGCCCAAAGAGCATAAGAAAAGATTTTGGGCGCTCTTTTTAAAAGAACTCTTGCGAGTAACACAACAATGATGACAATACTTGCGGTAAACGACATATTTAGTACCGCAAGAAATACGGTGTGCAGCATATCATCACCTCATTTCATCTATAAACCTTTGCATCTCCTCAATCTCCGCATCGGAGAGTTTTTTACGCATTGAAAAAGCAGCCAAAAACTTGGGCAAAGAACCGTCAAATGTTTCTTCAACAAACTTTTCACTCTGCGCAGCATTAAACTCGCTTTTTGATATGAGTGAAGTTACAGTACCGTTGATGTTTTGAAAGATACCCCTTTCACACAGACGGCGCAAAATAGTGTATGTTGTTGATTTTTTCCAACTTAATTCCTTTTCGCAGAGCTTTACAAGCTCCCCGGATGATATCGGCTCATTATCCCATATCAGATCAGCAAAATGTGTCTCTACCACACCGAGTTTAGTGTCAGCCATATATTAAAACCTCCATTCACACTTTTGGTCTACTTGCTGTAAACCTTGTTGTGATAAGTTTACTACGAGTAGACCAATTTGTCAACAGATTTTTTAGAATTGTTGCAAGACTATTTTTCCGTACTCATTTTTTCGTATTGCAAAACAAAAGACCCGTCTATTTTCTTTTTGGAAAACAGACGGGTCCTATTCGTATATAGTGTTTTAACTCTTATTTTACCTTTGCGGGAATGGATTGAGTGATAAAGGCATTACCGCCTACGGTCACATTGTCGCCGATAATGGTCTCACCGCCAAGGATGGTAGCACCTGCGTAAATTGTTACGCCGTTGCCAATGGTGGGATGACGCTTTGCGCCCTCCAACTTTCTTCCGCCGCGGGTAGAAAGTGCGCCGATGGTGACACCCTGATAGATCTTGACATTGTCGCCGATAATGGTGGTTTCGCCGATTACAACACCGGTAGCGTGATCGATAAAGAAGTTTTTACCGATGGTTGCGCCCGCGTGAATGTCAACGCCTGTCTGACTGTGTGCATACTCGGTCATAATGCGGGGAATGTATGGTACGCCGAGTCTGTAAAGCTCGTGGGCTATACGGTAAACGAAGATGGCATACAGACCGGGATAGGAGTATATGACCTCCTCGGCAGCCTGCGCAGCGGGGTCACCCACATAGCCTGCCTCTGCATCCTGCAGCAGCATTTCCTGAACAGCGGGTAGGGATTCGATAAATTGAGAGCAAGCCTTCTCGGCATCCATTTCGGTGCCGCGGAGTGCTGCCGCCGCCTTTATCTGATCAAGGAGCGTGGCACATACATTGGACAAAAGATGTCCTATGGAGTATTCATCCTTCACCTTGCCAAAATAGCCGGGGAAGATAATAGCCCGCAGATCATCAATTATAGAAATGATGGCTTCGCGGTCAGGCATAACACGCTGGCTGGAAATGAGCGGATTTTTCTGTCTTGAAAGCCCAAGCTCCTGGGCGGTCTTGCGAATTACATTTAGCATAGTGTCAGCTCCTTTTAGGGTTTATATGGGGGCAAAATGCGCTCCGTGTTTTGCGGAGCGCATTGAGTTTTTGTTTTATATTACAGGCACATCAGCGTTAAGGCAAGAGAATAAAACGGGATTTTTGGTGGGGTCGACCCACTTTATCAGCTTTTTCATATCCTCTTCGGGGATGGAGATACATCCCGCGGTAGGCTCATTTTTCGAAGCGTGAATAAAGATTGCGCCGCCCTTGTCCTTTGTTTGATCCTCATTATAAGAGGTATTCAGCACATAATTGTACTGAGCGCCCATTTTCCAAAGAACCTCTCTGTCGCCGCCGGGGTCGGAGTAGACCAAGCGGTTATAGGTAGGAGAGTCGCTGTTTAAGTCCCAATACATACCTTCTTTGATCTGTGTGTAAGGGAATATGGTGCCCGGGTCTTCGGCAATTCCCATTGCCGAAAGTATTTTGTAGATTCCCAAGGGAGTCTTAAGTGAACCCTGCCTGCGTTCTTCGCCGTCAGCAGAGCCCTTATATCCTACATAACCCTTGCTTATATGTTTCACTGCCCATTTTCCGTCAATCTTTTCCACTATCTTGAGCACACAAGCTGTTGAACTGTAGTCTTCTACCAAAACGAGAATGACTTGGGTCGTATCACTGTGATCTTCTGCAAGCAGACTGTCAAGTGTGATGACATCGGGCAATACAGGCTCATCGGGGACGATGGGTGTATCCGACGGAGTGACGGGAATATCCGAGGGAGATGTGCTCTCCTCGGGAACGGTAGGAACATCGGAAGGGGTAGGCGGGGCATTCTCTGTTGCAGGGTTGTCATTGTTTGTTACATCGCC
>CAZOSH010000170.1:0-3310 GCA_964582395.1 uncultured Oscillospiraceae bacterium
ACGAAAACATTGCTGTTTTCCTCCTGCATTTTGAGTGCTGTCTGCAGACAGCGGTCGATGCAGTCACCGATGTTTCCGTCATCGTGAACAAGGATGACCTCTGCACCGTAATGCTCTACCAGCTTTCTGCGCTCTTCGCTGACCGAATCGGGCATTATTATCTTTACCTTATAGCCACGCACTGCGCCAACGAGAGCAAGACCTATTCCCTGATTTCCGCTGGTGGGCTCTACGATGATGGTGTCTTTATTTATTTTTCCTGCCTTTTCGGCATCAAGAATCATATTATATGCCGTTCTTGTTTTAATAGAGCCGCCTACATTGAGACCCTCAAACTTAACAAGTATCTGTGCGCTGTTTTCGTCGGTCATATGCTGAAGGCGGATAACGGGGGTGTTCCCCATTGCTTCTAAAATATTATTGCAGATCATATGGCATCCCTCTGTGTAATGTTATCTATAATATTATACTCACAGTTGCCCCTATTTGCAAGATATGAATATTGCAATATTCCCATCTTTTGTATAAAATAATGGTATACTATCCGACTTTCCATCGAAAGGAGCAGACCTATGAGCAATATAAAGATAACATGGCACGGTCACGCCTGCTTTACCATTGAATATGAAGGCTACCGCGTGGCAATCGACCCCTATGATCCAACCACCCCCGGCTACGGTCCCCTGTGCGTGAGCGCCAATATGCTGCTTTGCAGCCACGACCACCACGACCACAATTATGCTCAGGCGGTATGTATGCCCCTTAATGAGCTTCCCTGCCCCTTTGAGATCGAAAAACTTAACTGCTACCACGACGAAAAACAGGGCGCATTGCGCGGCGAAAATATTATCCATATCCTTTCCGCAGGTGGAATGAGAATTGCTCATTTCGGCGACCTGGGTCACCTGCTTAATGATGAGCAGATAGCCGCGTTGGGCAAGCTTGATGCCGCCCTAGTCCCCGTAGGCGGCACTTATACATTAGACCCTGTGCAGGCGGATAAGCTTTGCCGCAGCCTTGATGCAAGGGTAATTATCCCCATGCACTACCGCAGTGATGGTTTCGGCTATGATAATATTGCCCATATTGATGAGTTTCTGTCTCTGCGCGACGATGTGCACCGCATTGACGAAAGCGCCCTCACTCTCACCCCCGACACCCCTAAAATGACTGCGGTTTGGCGCGGAGCGCCAACGGCGCCAATGAAATAAATCCCATAAGGATCTATGAAATACGCCACGGCGCAACGGGAAATAGAGCAGAGAGTGTACACATGGTAATTGGAGTACGGCTATCTCATCCCCCTTTTTACCTCTCTATTATATCAAACGTTTGAAAGGCCCAAAAGCAGACACAAGGAATGAAATATTTTTGATGGATTGCCATAGAGTTTAGATTTCGCCGCGAATACTGCCTAACACTCACTTGTCGTACACAAACTCCAAAAGCAGACACTTGACAAAAAAAATGATTTTTTATTCTATTGTGATGTATTTGTCACAATGGTTTATTTCTACTCTATTTTTATACAACAAAAAATCCTCGGGTCTTGATAAAGACCTGAGCATTCTTTGATTTGATTTTATAAAAGTATAGAGAGATAATCTATTACTTTTTATTGCTGTGGCAGCTATCCTTAAATGCGCAACCGCCGCAGCCACAAGAGCAGGAGGATTTGCCCTTTTTCTTTTTTACTACCTCATTCACTACTATGGCTATAAAAATCACTGCAACCACGGCAAGAACGATTATAGTGGGAGCGTTCATAATTTAACCTCTTCTTTACGAGCTTTTTGCTTTATTGTGAGGGTCTTGTCATCGTACTTATTTTTACGAACAAGCATATACACCAGATATGCCAATACTGCAAACGCAACAACGGTCCATACAGAGAATGAGCCTGCAGTGATGAGCATACCAATCTGATATACTATCAGGGAAATGGCATAAGCAAATACGCACACATAAGCGATCGCGCCCCAAGCCCACTTAGCGTTGTTCATTTCACGCTTTATAGCGCCCATTGCAGCGAAGCAAGGTGCACACAGCAGATTGAATATAAGGAATGAAAAGCCTGCAAGCTTACTTCCGCCGAAGAACTCCTGGCCGATAAGATGGAGATTCTTGACTTCGCCTTCCATTACGCCCAACAGATCTGCCGCAGCTTCGGGATCAGCCTCAGCAAGCATGGAGGACAGAGAACCGAATACGCCTACGACCTCTTCCTTAGCCACAAGACCGAGAACTGTTGCAACGGCTGCCTGCCAGCCGCCAAATCCCAGAGGTACAAAAATATAAGAGATCCAGCCGCCGACTACTTCCAGGATAGAAGCGCCGCCGTTTTCATCAGTAATGAAATGGAATCCGCCGTCAAAAGACAGGCTGTTCAACACCCAGATAACGATGCTTGTTGCAACGATAACAGTACCTGCGCGTTTGATGAAAGACCAGCCGCGCTCCCAGGTTGCTCTGAGGATGTTACCGGGAACAGGAGCATGGTATGCGGGAAGTTCCATAACAAAAGAAGCGGAATCGCCTGCGAAGGGCTTTGTCTTCTTAAGAATAATACCGGAAACGATAACAGCCGCAACACCGATAAAGTAGGAGGCAGTTGCTACCTAGGCAGCGCCGCCAAACAGAGCGCCTGCAATAAGTCCCACGATAGGCATCTTTGCGCCACAGGGAATAAATCCGGTGGTCATAATAGTCATCTTGCGGTCACGATCCTATTCGATAGTACGGAAAGCCATAATTCCGGGAACGCCGCAGCCGGTAGCCACCAGCATGGGGATAAAGCTCTTTCCGGAAAGACCGAACTTACGGAAGATACGGTCCATAATAAATGCAATACGAGCCATATATCCGCAATCCTCAAGAATGGAGAGGAGCAGGAACAGGATGAGCATTTGGGGAACAAAGCCTAAAACTGCGCCGACACCGCCGACGATACCGTCAGCAACCAAGCCTACCAGCCAATCAGCACATCCTATGCTTTCAAGCAATGTGGTAACTCCGGGAACGATCCACTCACCGAAGAGAGTATCATTCATAAAGCCCACAGTCCAGTCACCGATAGAGCCGATGGACAGGTAATAAACCAACCACATAACCAAAGCGAATATGGGCAGAGCCAAAATACGGTTGGTGACGATCTTGTCTATCTTATCAGAAACAGTCAGTTTCTTTTCGCTCTTTTTCTTGTAGCAGCTCTTCATCAGACCGCCTATGTAAATATAGCGCTCATTGGTGATAATGCTCTCTGCATCGTCGTCATATTCATTTTCAACAGCCTTGATATCAGCTTCGATAT
>CAZOSH010000171.1:0-3306 GCA_964582395.1 uncultured Oscillospiraceae bacterium
TCACCGCCCGAAACGTCAACACCATCTTCGGTCAAATCTTTATAAAGCATCGTGTCAAGTCCTTTTTCTAAAGATGCAAGGCGATCTCCAAAGCCTGCATCAATCAGCGCTTTTTCTACTTGCTCACGATCATAGGTTATACTACCTGCCACATTTGAGCCTAAAGATTGGCAAATAAGTTTGAAGTCTTGGAACACAACAGAAAAGATATTCATATAGTCATCGTACTTATATTTGCGAATATCAATGCCGTTAAGCAAAATTTGTCCTTCTTGCGGATCATATAAACGACACAACAGTTTGATGAATGTCGTTTTGCCACTTCCGTTCTCTCCAACGATGGCAAGGCGCTCACCGACTCTGAACTTCATATTCACGTGGCGCAATGCCCATACATCGGATCCGGGATATTTGAAAGAAACATCCTTAAATTCTACATCGTATCTGCGGTCAGCGCGTTTTTCGGTAGTAAGGCTGCCTTGATACATAGAATTGGGAATATCCAAAAATTCGTATATTGTTTTCAAAAACTCGGCGTTTGTTTGCATATGTCCGATGGTCGTAAATAACAATGTCACGTTAGAAGATAACGCCGTTACAGCACCAACGTATTGAGTCACGCTTCCTATACCGAAAGCCCCTGCCCATGCTTTAAGGCAAACAAATACATATACAATGCCTGAAAGGATTATTGAAATTCCGGAAGCCAATGCACTGCAAGTAGCCGCCGTAGTACTCATAAAACGTGCGAATGGAGAACCAACACCAAAGGTGTTCACAGTTTTTGAGTAGTGTTCCGCTATATCAATTTGATTGTACATTCTGATATCAGTTGCTTTTTCCGTATCCGCGAAAAAGGAAAACTGAAAATGGCTGAACACTCGGTTTCCAAAGCGACTTATCTCTGCCATCTTTGCCCATCCGGCAGTTACTTTACTATTGAGAATCGGCTTGAGAATTGTAACTGCCAACAATACAACTACAAGTCCTGCGACAAACACAGGGTGATTAAGTATAGTCAAGCTACCTGCGTTTTCCGGCACACGTTGCACGAATAAACTTACTGTGAGAGCTACCGCACCAATAATTCCTGCTATGGCTTCTGTTATCCAAGACACATACATATCTAAATAATTGAAGCCCCAACCGCCCCAATTTGCGCTTTGCAAAATCTGAGTAAACTTATCTCGTGTCTTTTGATCATCTGCATCGGCATAATCCATCGTTAGGAATTTCTCGGTGAATAACGTATGATATAAGGTGTAAAACATCGTTTCACGAGCTGAATGCCAACGATCTAACAGAGCTTTAAGCAATCCCATAGCCGCAGTTACGCCAATGATGAGCAACGCCCAATTTATCAGCACATCTGTGCGTCGAGTAGATGCTAATTCGTTAATAAGTTGCGCTGAAAACCAAATGGTGACATAAGGTAGGATAGCAGTTACAATGGAAGACAAAATCGCAGATGTGAAGATGCCCGGTGCAATGCCATTTACATCTTTTGCTGCACGTATATGTAATGCAAAAGTTTCGCGCACTGAAATACGATCAGTTTTCTTCTTCATCATTATTACCTCCTTCCTTGTAATAGCGGCTTTGTATTTCAAACAGATTTGCATATTCGCCATTCAAAGCCAACAGTTCATCGTGCGTACCTTCTTCCGCAATTCCTCCGTCCTTAACAAACAAAATGCGATCACAGAAGCGTGTAGATGCCAAACGGTGAGAGATAAATACCGATGTTTTACCCGCCGTCATTTCGTTGTATTTCATATAAATATCATTTTCAGCCAAAGGATCGAGAGCAGCGGTGGGTTCGTCCAAAACGAGAATACCACCATCCTTATACAATGCACGTGCCAACATTAACCGCTGTGTCTGTCCGCCAGAGAGCATTACACCGTCCAAATATACCTCTCGTCCTATATGAGTGTTAATACCTTCGGGAAACTTGTCAATAGCACTACTCAACCCCGCTTTGTCTAAACAAGCATTTACTTTATCTATATCAATATCATCTGTCGTTTGCGCAACGGTTTCTGCAATAGTGGTATCCATAATAGAAAAATGCTGAAATACTGCTGAAAAGAGTTTGTAATACTTCTTGCGGTTAAAATCACGAATATCCTGTCCGTTAAGCAATACACGACCTTCTGTTGGATCATAGAAGCCACACAGAAGCTTAACCAACGTAGTTTTTCCTGCACCGTTCAGACCTACAATGGCGAGTTTCTCACCGGGGTGAATAGTCAGATCAACATTTTCGAGAATGTTTTTATCTGTACCGGGATAACGGAACGTGACATTCTCCAATCTCAACTCGTAACTGTCGCTTTGCGGAGGCTCAATTCCTTCGTCAAATTTGAAAGGCTCGTCGATATTGAGATATTCTTGAATGCGTGACAATGCAATGCTTTCCTTATGCAAGCTGATAAATTGCTGAAGAATACCCGTAACCCAAGTTGCAAAACCACTTACAGCGGTGAAGTATAACAGAAATTCTGATGCCGGCAAATCCTGTTCAAGCACTTGATAAATGAGAAAAGCGTAGGCTACGCCATTTCTACACAAAGTCATAACAACATCAACAACATTTGCCCAAATATACGCCTTTTCTCGTCTATTCACAAAAGCTGCACAAGTACGGTGCGCTTTATTTTGAAGTTCACGTAGCCATGTACCCAATCCAAAAATACGCAAATCCTTTGCAAAATCCAAGGCATAAGCGCGTTCACGAAAATAACTAATTTCTTTTTCGTAGGTTTCCTTTTCTTCACGGTGACGAACTTCCCATTCGTTAATGTAGCGAGTAACAAAGAAGCTAATGCCACTTGTTACGACTACCACAAGAATGAGTAAGGCATTAAGGTTTGTCAACAGTATAAGATAAATCGCAAAGCCAATTATATTGGTTAAAAGTGATGTAAGCGTTCTCCAAATATGTTCGGAAGCCTCACTGTTGCCACCCGTAGCCATATCTGCTTGTTCCTTGAGTTTTAGCACCTTTGGATCACGGATATTGGGATAGGATGTATCACAAGTTTTGCGTGTGATAAGCCTAATTATAGCTTTTCGTACATCAATTTCAGCAGGTTGACGGCTTGTTTCAAAGTAGTCTTTCAAAGCTGAAAACAAAAACAGCAAAGCAGTAAATCCACAAATAGTTATAATTAAGTCGGGGATTGAAGCGTGTTGCTCAACCTTTGACAAAATTGTAGGTGCTACATAAAGCTGCACCAAATTCAGAATAACGCTGATTATTGCTACGCCTACGCAAACAATCAAAACCTGCTTTCGTGTTTG
>CAZOSH010000172.1:0-3304 GCA_964582395.1 uncultured Oscillospiraceae bacterium
ACGTATATGCTCCGTACCGCGAGAACAGCAAGCGGCATCAGCGAATTGACATCTACTACCACGGCATAGGATATGTATTTATCCCCGAACCCGAGGAAGTGGAAGAAATGTTCCAAGAGCATTTACGCGATAGAAAACAATATACAAAAGAGAAAACGGCATAACACCGAATGTTATACCGTTTCTGATCGAAGACACGCTCCTCGGTGTACCTGCTCTATCGCAGGTGCACCGAGGTGTGTTTTTTGTTTTTATATTTCATGCAGCATTTCCTGGCTGATTATTTTGTTCTTTTTCCAGTGTCCGGAGAAAAAGTAGATAATACCGATTATAAACGCTGCACAGGTGGCGCAGGGGGAACCTAATCCAACTCCAGAAAGCCCCATATCCAATGCAATACCAAAAAGGTAGCAGGTGGGAATACGAACAAGGATTGAACTTATCATACCGTTGAATAATGAGAATGTGGTATGACCTGCACCGATAAACAGACCGTTAAGTCCCGACATAAGGGGGACAAGCGGATAATCGTAGCTAAAGGATTTGAGGTAAATAACTCCTTGCTCGATGACTGCGGTATCAGGAGTGAAAAGGCTGATGAAAAACTCCGGGAAGAAGCGTATAAAAATGAAAACGGCAAAAGATATTGCAAAGCTGATTGCAGTACCTATTTTCATTGTTTTTACCGCTCTGTCCTGCAAGTCTGCACCGAAGTTCTGTGCGCTCATTGCGGATATTGCATTGCTCATTGCAAAAGCGGGAAGAACACCAAATCCGTTAAGCTTTCCAACCGCACCGACTGCAGCGGATGCAATTGCCGTAGGATCGAGAATGTTGACGATAGTGGTCAAAAATAAGAAAGAAATACTTGTACATACATTCTGAGCAGACATAGGCAAACCGACTTTTAATAGAAGTTTTGTCTTATCAAGGTTAAAGCCGAAGGACTTGATATTGAAATCAAAGATAAAGTCACTTCGTTTAAGATAGATAATACAGAGCAATACGCTTATTGCCTGGGAAATGATGGTTGCGAGACCTGCGCCGAAAGCTTTCATTCCCCATCCCCAAACGAAAAGAAGGTCAAGTCCGATGTTAACAACCGCGGCAACACAAACGAAGTAGAGAGGACGCTTACTGTCACCCATACCGCGCAGTATTGCGCTTAGAGCGTTGTACATAAATATGAATATCGTTCCCAACGAAGTGACGGTAAGATAACTTTTAGCCTCTTCGAAAGCAGGCTCGGGGGTCTGGATCAAACGTAAAATCGGGGTGCGAAGGGCGACCATAAGTATTGTGACAAAAACCGAAGATACAAGAAGAATTGTCAAAAGAGAGCCGATGGTATCTTTCAAAGATTTACGGTCGTTAGCCCCTAAATACTGCGCAATCAGAACAGTTGCACCAGCGGCAAGACCTATAACAAGATTTGTTACAAGCATTGTCACCTGAGAACCGAGATTAACACCGGACATACTGATTGCACTTGACGCACCGGAGAATCTTCCGACAATAACCATATCCGCAACGCTGTACAGAGATTGAATTACATTTGAGAT
This sequence comes from uncultured Oscillospiraceae bacterium, assembly GCA_964582395.1. Lineage (GTDB taxonomy): Bacteria > Bacillota > Clostridia > Oscillospirales > Butyricicoccaceae > RGIG3513. The sequence goes on from CAZOSH010000172.1 coordinate 1,563, forward strand.
AATGAAGGGAAGTGCAAACTTCATAAGCTGTTTTACAACACTACCCTCGGAAAGTCTGTTTTCAAATTTGCTCATTTTCGCTCCTTAATCTGTAAAGTGACCTAACTTTACAGTCGTTCCAATGTAAGTTGTTTTTCGGGCAGGTCCTCTTCTTTAAGGAGTGCGCCTGCGGCAGGGATATTTCTAGTGCGATATCTGGGAGGATTGGTAACACCTGACTCGCTGAGGAGGCAAGCGCGTTCCAGTTTATGGTTCTTTTTCAGGGACATTACCGAAACTCCCTGAGTGCTTCGTGACGCTTTAGGTTGAAGCATTGCCGTATTGACAAGCAGCATACGTGTTCCCGAATACAAGGCGATTTCTATATCGTTTGCAGCGTGGAATAATGCGATAACGGGAGATTTGTCGCTGAATGCTCCAGTCAGACGACGGCGGTTGGATTTTGTCTCGTAGGAGCTCATCGGCACCTTTGCGACCTTGCCGTTCTCAAATACAAAAATGATGTTTGTGTCTGTCTTTTCGGGAATTGCCACATAAATGGGTACTTCGCCGTCGTCCATGCCCAGTTTTTGAGGTAAGAAATCACCAAAAACGCTGGCTTTTGTATCAGCGAAATCGTTGACCTTGCATTTATATGCCTGCTGCTGATTTGTAAAGAAAATAAGCTCCCGGCCATTCGTTGTTTCTATTGCCTGGGAAATGCAGTCGCCTTCTTTGAGTTTATGGTCGCCGCCCATACGCAGAGAGAGGGGAGTGATTTTCTTGAAATAGCCTTCCTTGGTTAGGAATATTGTTACAGCATAATCGTCAACTTCTTCTTCTTCTTCGACGGTATCAAGCTCGACACCATAAACGATCTGACTCTTTCGGGTTGTGGGGAAGCGCTTGATTATGCTTTCGAGATCTTCGATAATCAGCTCCAGAACCTTGTCTCTGTCAGCAAGAATTGCCTTGATGCGCTTGATTTCTTTTTCAAGGTCGCTTGTTTCGGCAATACGCTTGATAATATAGGCTTTATTGATATTACGAAGCTTGATCTCAGCAATAAACTCAGCCTGTATCTCGTCGATTCCAAAGCCAATCATCAGGTTGGGGATAACCTCGGCTTCTTCCTCGGTTTCACGAATGATAGCAATGGCTCTGTCAATATCAAGGAGGATCTTGCTCAAGCCTTTCAGCAGATGAAGTCTGCTTTGCTTTTTGGTAAGATCGAAATGCAACTTTCTCTTAATGCATTCTGTACGCCATGCGATCCATTCGTCTAGTATTTCGGCAATGCCCATTACCTTGGGAGTGCCGCCTACAAGAATATTAAAGTTGCAGGAGTAGGGAGACATAAGGGGAGTACTTTTCATAAGCTTTTGCATAAGCTTATTGGGGTCGACACCGCGCTTGAGGTCAATGGCAATCTTAAGGCCGTTGAGACCTGTCTCGTCACGGATATCGTTGATTTCCTTAAGAGAACCTGCCTTAACAAGTGAAGCAACCTTATCAATGATGGCTTCAATAGTGGTTGTATAAGGAATCTCGGTGACTTCAATTATGTTTTCTTTCTTGTTGTAGCTCCATTTGCTGCGAAGTTTTATTGTTCCGCGGCCTGTGGAATATACCTTTTCAAACTGCTCGCTGTCATAGACAATCTCGGCGCCGGTGGGAAAGTCGGGGGCGGGCATTGTGGAGAAAATGTCGTGAGCGGGATTCTTGATATATTCGATCGTTGTGCGGCATACCTCGTTCAGATC
>CAZOSH010000173.1:0-3271 GCA_964582395.1 uncultured Oscillospiraceae bacterium
AACAAATCGTTTTCCGCATTCAATGCGCTGAATGGCATTCTTGTCAAGATCTATGCCTACAAGCTGCATACGATCTGCAAGGGCACGTTGAGAAATTTTGAGCGCCAAACGCAGGTTGGCAATGTTTTTTCCGCAAATATTGTTAAGTCCGTCTTGTGTTTTATTTATGAACATATACCAATTCCTTTCTGAAAAAATTGTCGAATTTAGCCAAATAAAAGAGAAATTGACATTTAGTGCTTGTCAATGCTAAAAGTATATGATATAATTCAACACAGGTTGACATTCACTGAATGTCAATAGAAAAACATCTTCAAATATATAAAGTATCTTAATATTATTTGGAGATAAACCGGTAAAGATAGTTTGTTCAAAAGTTTGGCAAATGATTTACGAGGAGGAAAAGGTATGAAGTTTAATCAAAGAAGGAAGAGCGGCTTTACTGTTGTCGAATTGGTAATTGTTATTGCAGTAATTGCAATATTGGCAGCAGTGCTTATCCCCACATTTTCAAATTTGATAAAGAAAGCAAATGAATCTGTTGATATGCAGATCGTAGCGCAGATGAACAAGGCTCTTTCGGAGGAGGAGATCAGCGGTAAACCTGCAACAGTGGTCGACGCAAAAGCGATCCTTATAGCAAACGGCTGTGACGATTTTACTCCCAGTGATGCTCAGAACGTATTTTACTGGATAGGCAGTGAAAACCGTGTCATTATTTGGACTAAGGATGAAGGCGACGGCGTTACCACCGGTAAAGTTACATATCCCAAAAACTTGGCAGAGAAGTTTAAAAGCACCACAGAACCCTCGGCTGACTGGGCAAATCTGAGCGGAGATTACAGTGCAGTAGTAGTTGAACCTGAAGAGGGTCAAAGCCTGCGTACTGCTTTGTTAGCGGAGGTATCTGCCGCCGAAGACGGTTCGATCCTACAGCTGCCTGCAAACAGTACTGTTGATCTTGGCGCCGCCGGTTTGTATTTCTTGGGTAACTATATGAAAAATGCCGGTGGTACAGGTAAGACTCTGACTATCGATTTAAACGGCGGTACTATCGAAAGCACCACTCCCCATAGCAATGGTTACTATTATGGCGGATATGTTCCCGTAAGCGGTTCCTTAACCTTGGTCAATGGTAAGGTCGATGTGGCAGGTTATGTCAATGCCTTTGATGTTGAAACAGGGGCACATCTCATACTTAGAGATGTTGAATTGAATGTTCCTGCTGGTGATGCTATTTTCCCGGCCGGTGATGCTTCTGAGATAGTCTTAGAAAACTGTAAAGTAGTTGCCGGTGCTAATTATGCGATTGCTACCAACAATCAAATGTCTGATAACATTCATATCAAGATATCCAACTCCACTTTGGAGGCTCCCTCTTGCGCTATGCTTGTGAATGTTCCTTGTGATGTTGAAGTTAAAGATTCTACTCTCATTGGCGGTGGTTGGGGAGCTTTAGTACGTTCAGGTCACGCTGTATTCGAAAATACAACTATCAAGACCAACGATGGCGATCCCGGCGCTAACGATAGCAGATATAATACTTCATGTGAGTATTTTGCGTACAACAGTAGTGTTTCCAATCTTCCTTATTGGGGCTCCGGTGTACAGGTACCTTACGCGCCTCTGATCGTCGGTGACTACTCCAGCCACGATTCGTATAACCACGATACCGATGTAACACTGACAAATGTAAAGTTTGAAAATGAAAATTCCTCTGCAATTCCCGACATTGTTGTTGCTGCTCGTCCGATAGGAAAGGATGTTGCTGTCAATTACGATGCAAGCACAAGTGTTGGCAGAGTAGTGCTTTACGGCGAAGGATATGTTCGCACAGAGGTTAGCGGCACTGTCATCAATCATACTTTTGCGCATAACGGCACTATAACCGTCAACGGTGTTGCTAAGACTTTGGACTAATGTGTGAATTACGGATCAGATCCGTATTCAAATAAAAAACAAATATAAAAAGGAGAGAATCCCCCATGAAAAGAATGAACAAAAAGGGCTTCACCATTGTTGAGCTCGTAATCGTCATCGCTGTTATCGCAATCCTTGCAGCAGTGCTGATCCCCACCTTCAGCGGTATTATTGAAAAGGCCCAGGAGTCTGCTGCAATTCAGGAAGCTGCTGCTCTTTATAAGGAAGCTTATGCTCTTGACCTTGCTGACGGAACTCTTGACGGTCAGGAAGGCTCAACTGCAATTACCACTGTTGCTGGAGAGACAGTTACATATACTGTTATAAGCAATGCATTTGAAAAGTTTGAGTTCACCGCAGATAACGGCTATACCGCTACATACGACGGTAGTGCTTGGACTGCTACCAAGTAACAGCTTAAACATTTATTCGTTATCATTGCAGAGCACTCTGCACTCCTTGCGGGTGCTGAGTGCTCTTGTTTTTATTCTGTAAGCCGAAAGGAGATATTGCAAAATGACCGACAAACATATATATTGCAGCAGGCGCGGCAGTACACTGGTAGAACTCTGCATAGTTATGGCACTTTTTTCAATACTGTCGGTGATGATAGTCTCCTTTTCTGCAATGGCTGATACATTTGCAGATGATCAACAGAAAAAATATGCATTTTTTGAAAGTGCATCGCAAATACAGCAGGACATAACAGATGTTTTGATGTCTTGTGACAGCATTGGTGCAGAGGTGATCGTATATGATACTGCAATAGTATGCGATCATACGACCGCCGCATTTGATGCAGTGTCAAAGACCTTTAATATTTCACACTGTGACGGAACAGAAACGAGCAAAAAGATGGGCAGAGTCACATTGCTCGGGTTTGAATTGAGTCCCGACGGAGGTCTCCTGAAATGCACCGTCTATGGTGAAGATTCCAAAGGACGGGCATATTCCGATACTTTTGTATTTACTCTTCACTGCGCGGAGTTTAGCAGGGAGGGCGGATATGTTTAAAAGGCTAAAAAATAAAAAGGGCGTATCAATGGCAGAGATGATAATAGCTATGGCTATCATTTCAATCGTAACCGCTGCGGCATTGACGGTTATGATATCATCAATCAGAAATACAGAAGAAGATAATAATATGATGAATGTGCGAAGGTTTACTTCAAATGCAGTGGAAGCTTTTGTTGCCGCAGAGTCGGCAGATCAGTTTGACGGCTATATGTCATTTTGCGGTTACACGGATGTAACAAAAGAAGAGTCCGGTTTTTGGATATATCGCTTGAATGGGGGGTACGAAGCGATAGTTTATCCGAATTATCTTATGGAGGGGGCAAGACCCATCCTT
>CAZOSH010000174.1:0-3255 GCA_964582395.1 uncultured Oscillospiraceae bacterium
CCGACGGTGGTGCTGATGCTTCCATATGATGATAAAGATATTATTGATGAAGCTGTTGATGCCGGAATCACAAGGCTTTTACTAAAACCATGTGATATGGATATTTTGGTAGAGAAAGTATTGAATTATAAGACCGAAAAGCAGGTTAAAGTCAGTGCGCTGAATAGTGCTGAAGGAATGGAACTCTATGTCACCAACATCATGCACAATATCGGTGTTCCTGCTCATATCAAAGGGTATTATTTCTTGCGTAAGGCAATTATAATGGCAATTGAGGATATAAGCGTGGTTAATTCGATTACCAAGGTTCTGTATCCTGCAGTAGCGAAGTATTACAAAACAACCCCTTCAAGAGTTGAAAGAGCTATGCGTCATGCCATAGAGGTAGCTTGGGACAGAGGTGACGTTGAGGTGCTTAATACGTTTTTTGGATATACAATTTCCAATCTCAAAGGTAAACCAACTAACTCAGAGTTTATATCTATGATAGCTGATCATATTATACTCAAACGTAAACATGGATAATATCTTAACTCGGGTAGTAAAATGCCCGAGTTAATTTAAATTTTTCTTGTTTTATATTGAAAAATGTTGTATAATATCAGTATAAAATCAAGAAAAAGGAGGCTGAATAATGTTTTCGATAGGGGATAAAATTTCTCATCCGATGCATGGAGCGGGAGTGATCACCGATATTGTGGAACGTCCTATCGGTAACGCTATGAAGCCCTTTTATTTGGCAACTATGACTTGCGGTGCGATGACGGTTTTGATTCCGTGCTCTACTGCTGAAGCAATTGGTGTCAGGAATATTATATCTTCAGTCGAGGCTGAAAAGCTCATGAAGTGTATTCCTGAGCTTCCCTTTACTTTCAATGAAAATTGGAGTAAGCGTTATCGTGAGAATATGGATAAGATCAAGAGTGGCAACCTTCAGGAGGTTGCAGGTGTAATAAAAGCCCTTGTTCTTCGTGACAGGGAAAAAAGCCTTTCTACCGGTGAGCGTAAGCTTCTTGGAATGGCGAAAAATATTCTTATTTCTGAAATTGTTCTCTCTACGGGAAGAACAATTTCGGAGGTTGAGAATATTATAATTGCTTCTATCGTATAATTTAATTATCCAAATAAACGCCCGAAAAGGGCGTTTATGCGTATGGGGGAAATATGTTTAATTTAAAAAAGGTTAGAAACAGACCTTTTGTTTCTGTGATAATTGCCGCAGGCGGTTCATCATCAAGAATGAATGGTGAAAACAAATTATTGATGAATATTGATGACAAACCCGTTCTTGCGCATACACTCATTGCGTTTGAACGCTGTGATTTTATAGATGAGATCATTCTGTCTGCGCACGAAGACCGCCTTGCAGAATATGCAGATATTGCTGAAAAGTATAATATTAAAAAGCTTTCAAAGATAATCAAGGGTGGAAATACTCGTTTGCAGAGTGTGTATAATGCGGCCATTGAAACTTCCCAAAAAGCAAAATATGTGTTGGTGCATGATGCAGCCAGACCTTTGATTACCAAGGAAGAGATCAAAACTGTTCTGGATTGTGTTATAAAGTACAATGCGGCAGCAGCAGCGCATAAGGTTACAGACACGGTAAAGAGAGTAGATTATGGACTTTCTATTGAGACTTTAAATAGAGAAGAGCTTGCTACAGTTCAGACTCCACAGGGAGGCGACAGTGCACTATTGCTTGCAGCATTGAAAAAAGCATTGGAAAACGAGGACGGTACGGTGACTGATGAATGTTCAGCCTTTGAAAAAATTGGTGTAAAGCCTTATATGGCGCCGTGTTCTGTTTTTAACATCAAAATAACTTACACGGAAGATGTTTTTCTAGCAAACGCAATATATGATAGGAGAATCAAGGAATGCGAATAGGTATAGGATATGATGTTCATAGGCTTACGGAAGGACGGAAACTGGTTCTCGGCGGTGTTGATATTCCTTTTGAAAAAGGTCTGTTGGGACATAGTGATGCTGATGTTTTGACACACGCTATTATCGATGCATTATTTGGTGCAGCGGCATTAGGTGACATTGGTGCGCATTTTCCTGATACTGATGGCAAATATAGTGGTGCCGACAGTATAGAACTACTGAAAATGTGTTGCTCAGAGTTGAAGGATAATGGCTATAAAGTTATAAACCTTGACACCATTATCGTTGCACAGGCACCCAAACTTCTCCCATATATAGAGAATATAAGAAAAGTATTAGCCGGTGCAATTGGAATACCATTGAATTGCATTTCGGTAAAAGCGAAGACTGAGGAAAAACTTGGATTTACTGGTGACGGAACTGGAATGGCAGCTCACGCTGTCGCACTGATAGAAGAAATATAAACAGTTTAACAAGACAACGCATAGAATAAGACAAAGGAGAGTCTTTACTATGAGTTGTCTTATTTTATTTAAATCTATAACATATGCTCAGCGAGGGATGAGAGTGTTAGAAAGATATGGTATTTCTGCATCGTTGACCAGAAAACCTGCCCAAATAAAAGGGAACGGATGTGGTTACGCGCTATTGATAGATTGTAAAAAAATAATTGTCGCAACTAAAGTACTAAACGATAAGAGTATACCCCATTCCGGTGTGTGGTCAAAATATAAAAGCGAGTGGGTGATACTCGAATGATCTATTTTGACAATGCGGCAACAACACTAATCAAACCCCAAAAAGTTTATGAAGCGGTGTACAACGCGATGAAATGTTGTGCAAATTCAGGGAGAAGCGGGCATAAACCATCAGTATACGCTTCGAAAAAAGTCTTTGAATGTAGAGAAGAGATTGCAGATTTATTTAACCTATCTGCACCTGAAAGAGTTGTTTTTACCCATAATGCAACACATGCTTTAAATTTAGCTATAAAAAGTATACTTCATAATGGCGGACATGCGTTGGTTTCGTCACTTGAACACAATTCTGTTATGCGACCTATAGAGTCGTTAAAGGATAATGGTGTTACTTATTCGGTTATTAAAACCCCTATCTTTGACATTGAGAGTGCCATATCCGGGTTTGACAAAGCAATAAAATTAGAAAAACCTAAATGTGTAATATTAAACCATATATCTAATGTTTTTGGATATGAAATGCCAATATATCAAATTGACAATATATGCCATAAAAATGGAGTACCTATGATAATAGATGCATCCCAATCGGCGGGATACAATGTAATAGATACAACAAAGCTGAAAAGTACGGTTTACATCTGTATGCCGGGACATAAAGGCCTAT
>CAZOSH010000175.1:0-3249 GCA_964582395.1 uncultured Oscillospiraceae bacterium
ACTCGAACTCGCTACCTCCACCTTGGCAAGGTGGCGCTCTACCAGATGAGCTAAATCCGCATCAACGATTTCATATTATAACGGCTGTTTTCGAGTTTGTCAATAGTTTTTTTAAAAGTCTGAATTAAAATATTGAAAAGATAGAAAATATAATATAAAATAGAAAGGTAAACGAAAAATGATCGAACTTAACAATGTTTCAAAGATATACCGCCGCGGCGCAGACAGAATATACGCACTCCGTGGAGTTAATGTAAATATCGGTAAGGGCGAGATGGTTGCCGTTACCGGACCTTCGGGGTCGGGTAAGTCTACTCTTATGAATATCATAGGTTGTATTGATTCTCCCACCACAGGCGTATATAAGCTGGGCGGCGTTACGGTTTCCCGCTTGGGTGGCAAAAAGGTCACAGAACTGAGACGGGATGTCATAGGCTTTATTTTTCAGGACTTCAATCTTATTCCGCACCTTGATGCAAGAAAGAATGTGGAGCTTCCGCTGATGTTTTCGCGTTTGTCCGCCAAAGAGCGCAGATATCGTGCAGAGCAAGCCTTAGAGATGGTGGGACTTGCCGATCGAATGAAGCACCTGCCTGCCGAACTTTCGGGCGGACAGATGCAGCGCGTCGCAATCGCCCGAGTTATTGCGTCGGATACTCAGGTTGTTGTGGCGGATGAGCCCACAGGTAATCTTGATGTGGTTTCGGCAAAAATGATCATAGACATTCTTTGGCAGATGAATAAGAACGGAAAAACAATAATTTTAATAACCCATGATCCCGAAACGGCAGACTCCATGCCGCGTAAGGTCTTGATAGAAAACGGAGAAATTATACAAACGGGGGATAAATATAATGCAGAGAAAAGACAAGATCAACTATTACCTTGACATCGCCAAAACCGTTCTCGAAAGAGGAACCTGCCTGCGCCGTAATGTTGGCGCGATCATCGTTAAAAATGATGTTATTATTTCTACCGGATATGCGGGCGCACCCCGCGGACGCGCCAACTGTACAGATATCGGCTTCTGCCGTCGTGAGCAGATGGGAGTTCCTTCGGGACAAAGATATGAGCTGTGTCGCAGTGTCCATGCCGAGGCAAACTGCATTATTGCCGCGCCTCGTGATGAAATGCTTGGCTCTACCCTTTATCTTGCAATGGTCGATGCAAAAACGGGAGAGATAGTTCCCACTGCATCGCCTTGCAGTATGTGCCGCCGTCTTATTATCAATGCGGGAATCGAGGAGGTCATCGTAAAGACGGGCGAGACAGAATACAAGCGTTTCTTGGTTGACGAATGGATAGACAACGACGATACCCTGCCCGAAGAAAAGGACGAATACCACGGGGACAGAAAGTGAGTACATAGTTGGAAGATAATATCGTATTGATTGCAGTGGGGATTATAATAGTCATACTCGGCATTATAAATATCCGCGGCAATATTTCCACACTTCATTGGTATCATCGCAAGCGTGTTGCGGAAAGCGATATTCCTGCATTCGGCAAAGTAGTCGGTACAGGAACAGTGATAATCGGGGCATCGATGTTTTTGTCGGGAATAATAAGCATTTTTGCAAAAAGCGCATTTATATACCTTATTGCCGTGGCAGGATTAGTAGCGGGGATCCCCATAATGCTTTATGGGATGATAAAATACAACAAGGGAATATTTTGAAGATTAAAAGGACCGTACAAATTGTACGGTCCTTTGCTGTTTTATACTCTGTTTTTGCCGCCGAACTTGTCCTTTGCGCGAAGCTGATTGTCAAGAATACGCTTACGCAAACGGAGGCTTTTGGGTGTGACTTCTATAAGCTCATCATCTGCAATAAACTCGATGCATTTTTCCAGGCTCATCTGACGGGGAGGGATAAGACGGAGGGCTTCATCGCTGCCGGACGCACGCATATTGGTAACGTGTTTTTTCTTGCAGACGTTGACATTGATATCTTCAGCCTTGGGGGAGATACCCACTATCATTCCTTCGTAGACCTTTACACCTGCACCGATGAACAGCACACCGCGCTCCTGCGCATTATAAAGTCCGTAGGTGACTGCTTCGCCTGTTTCAAAGGCAACCAAGGCGCCGGTGTTTCTGCCGGGAATATCGCCCTTGTATGGAACATAACTGTCAAAAAGAGTGTTCATAACACCTTCGCCGCGAGTATCGGTCAAAAACTCATTACGATAGCCGAAAAGACCGCGGGAGGGAACAAGGTATTCAAGTCTCATTACATCACCGTAGGGGGTCATCTGAACAAGCTCACCCTTACGTGAGCCCAGCTTTTCCATAACCGCACCAACATAAGCGGAGGGAACATCGCAGATGAAACGCTCAACAGGTTCAAGCTTTACGCCGTCTTCCTCACGGAAAAGGACCTTGGGTGCGCCGACCATAAACTCGTAGCCTTCGCGGCGCATAGTCTCGATGAGAATGGACAGATGCATTTCACCTCTGCCTGCAACTCTGAAGCTTTCGGTGGACTCTGTATCGGTTACGCGTAGAGATACATCCTTGAGCAGTTCGCGATATAAGCGGTCGCGGAGATGACGGGATGTGACAAACTTACCTTCTGTACCTGCAAAGGGACTGTTATTGACCGAGAAGGTCATTTCAACGGTAGGCTCGGAAATCTTGACGAAGGGAAGGGGCTCGGGAGCGTCGACCGCACAAATGGTGTCACCGATGGTGATATCGGCAATTCCTGAAACGCAGACTATATCACCGCTCTTTGCACTATCAACAGGCACGCGCTCAAGACCGTCTATCTGATAAAGGTTGACCGCCTTGGAACGGTAAGGAGCGTGGGAATTGTGATATTCGCATATCACTATATCGCTGTTTTTGGTGAGAGTACCGCGCTCTATTCTGCCTATGCAGACTCTGCCGACATACTCATTATAGTCAATGGAGGAGATGAGCAGCTGTGCAGGCCCCTCCTTGTATTCGGGAGCGGGCATATGCTCAATTATAGTATCAAGCAGGGGGAGAAGGTTTTCGTGAGGTCCTTCGGGAGAAAGGGATGCCGTTCCGTTTCTGCCCGAGCAGAAAAGAACGGGGCTGTTAAGCTGGTCATCGCTTGCATTAAGACTGATAAGAAGATCAAGTACCTCATCGATAACACCGTCAATGCGTGCGTCAGGGCGGTCGATCTTGTTGATTACAACAATGACCTTGTGACCAAGCTCCAATGCCTTTTGCAAAACAAAGCGGGTCTGGGGCATAGGACCTTCCGCTGCGTCAAC
>CAZOSH010000176.1:0-3240 GCA_964582395.1 uncultured Oscillospiraceae bacterium
GTAGAGCAAACTCCGCTGTTTTTATACCGCCGCCGAAATATGGGATCATCTCGATCAGTATAACCGGAATATCCTCATTGTTGACCGCAAGGGCAGTTGCATAAGGTGAATGGGTATGTACCACTCCCCCTGCCTCGGGACACCCCTTATATATAGCCGCGTGCATAGGCGCTTCGGATGATGGCTTATGTATACCTTCAATCACAGTGCCATCGAGACTCATTATAACTATATCTTCATCCTGCATATCTTCATATGCCAAAGAAGACGGGGTTATCGCCATAACCTTTTTTGTATTGTCATATAGGCTCAAATTGCCGCTCGTTCCCGCAAATAAACCAAGCTTGTATGCACGAAGAGATGTTTCTCTGACCTTTCGTTTGAGTTCTTTATACATAAATGTACATTCCTTTCTGTGAATGAACACATTATATCATCAAATCATCTTTTCTACAATAGAGACCTGAAATCGAGTCAGGTTACTCCGATAGAATATCATTTTTGCAATATATTTTTTATCATATTTACAATGTGCAGTTTGTTTTTTTTCAACGAATTCCGCCTTTCCTATTTACAAAATCCTTTTCTTCATTATATGTTTTTTGCAACAAACAAAGGAGGAAAGTTTTATGAAAAAGTTTTTAGCAACTCTTCTGGCACTGACCCTTTGCATCTGCATTTTTGCTGCTTGTGGAGACGAAGCAGATAAAGATGCTCCCACTTCCGATACCGATAAGGGTAACGTAGAAAATACCGACCCCACTGCCCCCAATGAACCCGAGAATCCAGGTATAACCGAGGAACCCGGCAAGACTGATGACCCCGGCAAGACTGATGACCCCGACAAAACCGATGACCCCGCAACTCCCGACAGCGGCGAAACGAAGCTCAAGGCAGGACTTTCTGCCGATGGTAAGACCTTTGTAGGTATTCTTGATAAGACTGATGACTATACTCTCGTTATTGAAAAGGTCAATACTGTAGGCGATGAAAGAATAGGCGTTAAGGCTGCAGCAGGTAAAGTAGAGATCGGTCATTATAATTCCAGCGGAATCCGTCGCATGCAGTTCTATGAGCTCGATTGGGCAAGCCTGGGTCTTGAAGGACTTCCTACAGAATATCTTGGCTCTACCTTTGTTCTTGATGTTTCCGATCCCACCAATATCAAGGTTACAAACTCTCCCAAGAAGGCTACATATGTTGTCACTTTGACCGACATTAAAATAGGCGGTCAGGAATCTCTTGAAACCACTACCTATGAAATGCCCGACGGCTATAAGTTCAATCTTTCCGACCTGCATTACGGAATAATGAGACCCAACAATCTTATCAACGAGGGAGGCAAGTTCGTTACAGGTTGGAACGACAAGAGTGTCAACACCCCTAATCTCTTCACATCCGAAAAAACCATCAACGACTATTACTATATGACCGCTGCGGAGCTCTACGATAAGTTCATCGTTTGTCATTACGAGATTGCTCCCGAAGGCTACACTGGCACCCTCTCCCCCAACGATCAGGCAAAATAAGTCATTGATTCATCTCTTTTATTACCGCTATTTTTTCAGTGGAGGATAACACTATGAAGAAAATAATGCCTGTACTTCTTGCTATTCTTATGCTGTTATATGCATTTGCAGGCTGCAACAGTAAAGAGGATGAAAAAACCTACGGCACCTACCGTGACTATATTGCTACCGAAATGACCACCCTCAACGGACATGTAAGCAGTGACTTTGCTACCATCCTGCGGTCCTTGGCAACCTGTCTCTACAGAGACTATATTAACGAGACCGGAGACGGATATGTTACCGAGGGTATGCTTGCCGCTGATGTCCCTCAGCAGATGGACGAGGAAGGAAAGGTCTGGCGTATTCCCATCCGTCAGGATTATTATTGGGCAGATTACGGTCCCACAAAGGGTCTCAATGCACAGATGACCGCCGACACGGTTATATATTCCTTTAAAATGTGCTTAGACCCTGACCTGTTCAATGTTAAGGCTGCTTTGTTGGCAAGCAACTCTACTGTGCAGATCGTTAATGCATACGAATATCAGCAGTAGTGGATCACCGGCACTCCCGTAAGTTGGGAGGATGTCGGTCTCAAAAAGATCGATGACTTCACCATTGAAGTCACTTGTATTAAGCCCGCAAGCACAGAGGCTGTTATGAATATTATGGGTTCTTATATATGGGGATATATGGTTTACGAGCCCCTCTTTGAAGCTTGCATCGCAGAAGACCGTAGCTATACTACCTACGGCACTTCTATCGATACATGGGCAAGCTCCGGTGAATATATTCTTACCCAATGGATCCCCGGCGGAAAGGTCAGAATAGAAAGAAATCCAGACTATGTCCGCGCTGATGATATAAAGCTTGGCGCTATCGAATATTCAGTCATTGCCGACAGTAACACTGCTCTTGAACTCTTTGAGGCAGGAGAGCTTGACCGCCTGCCTTGATCTGCTGTATCAGCAATGGCAGCAGTACGAGGAAGATCCCCGAGTAAAGCTTTATTATGATGACTCCGTAACCTATCTGTTTATCAACAACGGCAACCCCAATAATAACGGCCTGCTTGCAAACCTCAACTTCAGAAAGGCTGTTTACTACGGAATCGACCGTGTTGAGTTTGGCGAGATATTAGGCGGCGCTCCAAATTCCCGTATTTATCGCCGATCGGTTGTTGCCGAAAAGCTGACAGGTAAATCAATTCTTGAAGTTCCCGTAACTTGGGCTGATGACCCCTATACCATATTTGATAAAGCAAAGTCCAATGAGCTTCTTGCAAAAGCCTTTGAGGAATGCAAAATTTCTAATGCCGAATTGGAAGTATACTATTCTGAAGGCGGCACACATACCCGTTCCTCTGTTGAGATATTCCATAAGCAAGTGAACGCAAACTTCCCCGGAATAAAAATGAATATCCGTGCCGTTCCCGCAGCCTTGGCATGGAATCTTCGTAAATGGAACCCCGATGATCCCAACGCATACGAGTTTACAATAGGCTCTGTTCTTCCCTCCAACGGACCCTTGGATACAATGAAGTTCTGGGATCCTGATTTTACTACCAAACAGTTCTATTGGGATAACATGCCCGAGGCAAGAGATAAGTTTGCCGCATTGTATGACCAGGCTACAGAAGCAAACCAGTTGGGCGAAGAAGCCAAGGTAGTTGACCTTTGTCTGCAGATGGAAGAGATCATCGTAAAGGAAATATACATCCGTATTCCCG
>CAZOSH010000177.1:0-3214 GCA_964582395.1 uncultured Oscillospiraceae bacterium
CAGTCCCTATTATATTAATTTTAATGGGATCAATTGATTTTATGAAAGCAGTTGGCATCGAGGGCAGCATTCAGGGCAGCCGAGGAACTTCGGTAGAAGTCAGTACTGACGGCGAGACGGTCATTATCAGCGACTACGATGCAGAAAAGAACATCCGTCACAAGACCTGTTATATCGACATTCCCACATTGACATATACCATCGCAGATTACAAGCCGATGGATAGTGTTTTTGATCGTGAGACCGCAAAAGGCTATATCTATCCGGGCGTTAAAGTGGAGCAAGTGAAATATATTATAGGCAGCGAAGAGTATATCATATTCGATAATTGAATATAGCGGCATCCCTAACCAAGAGAATAATACCCTTGATAATTCAACCCCCTGCAAGGATCATCGCACCTTGCAGGGGGTTGTTTATTCACTGTAATATAGTGAGAGTGCATTTTGGAACATATTTTCTCTATAGAAGAATATTCCTGATCTCATATCTATATCATTTATCATTTTATCCCTTACCGATAAAATTATAGATACATCATAAATCTCATTTTTAAAGATAATATCTATATCAAATGCTATTATCCAACACTCTGTTATTTCATCATATTGGCAATTTTTGTACTCAGCATTTTTAATTTTATAACCTTCTCTTATACATCTTTCAAGACCGCCCTTATGACGTTGCTGCATTGTAAGACAGTATTGTTCGAGACTCATTTCTTTTACTTCTTTGTAATATTCCTGCGTACTGTTTACAAACTCCTTTGCATTGATCTGCCACTGCAATAATGCGTCATTGTATATTGCCTCCGGTACAAGGCCCGTAAAACCGCAGATCTCTGATGCTGTACTGTCAGTCAAAGTTTCAGATATTTCAGGAATTACGGTATCAGATCCTGTGTATTCCGATCCGTCAATGTGAATAGTCATACCGTATGCTCTCCTCACCATAAAGTCTCCCCATTCTGTCTGTATTTGTATGTAACAATCGGCAATATCATCATTTGATACAGTGTATATATCTCCGTTTAACTCCAAAAATCTGTCAGGATTTTTTTCAACTATTTCATTCCACGCAGTAACAGGTATCATAAATGTAGAATACTCCCATATTCCATCTTCCCACGAAAACTCCTCCTCTTTTTCAAAATACAAGCTATATACTTCTTCGCTTGCCATCCATTTTTCCCCGCCTATGCTTACCGGGATATATCGGGGAATATAATCACTCTCAGTCATCGCCAACGCTTCTGTTATAGACTGATATCCCTCACTGAAATCCATCATACTGACCAATTTATCAAACTCTTCCTGCTCCAGCGCATCAATAAAGCCCTTTGCAACTTTAATATCATCAACATTTGAATAGCATACTCCCTCTCCACGGATTTGATTTACCGTTAAAACCACTGCGGGAAAACCAATAAAACAAATAAGCAAAACAGCAATAAGTGATATGCCCCATCTGCGCCTTATTTTATAAAAGCATTTTTTTACCGCTTTTTGCTCATTTTCCATACTGATCTCTATGTTCTCTTCACAAACATCCGTCTGAGTATTCATTTTATTTCTACAACTTTCACATTCGGAAATATGCAATTCCACCAGTTTTCTTGTTTCATCACTGCATACCTGATCCTGATATAAAGGCATCAGATCCTGTATAACCTCACACGGCAAGTTCATTTTGTTACCTCCTGAATAATCTGCTGTCTGGCGCGATAGTATGTTACCCTCGCCCATGACTCTGTTTTTTCGTACAATCGAGCAATCTCAACAAGTTTTACTTCTGCGTATGCGTGCAATATGAATACATCTCTATATGTATCATTCAGTCCAATTATCGCCTTTCTTATCTTCCGATATTCCTCCTTGTATATCATCTGTTCTTCCGGAGTAGGCTCCTTTGCTCTCTCTCCGCAAAGTTCATCTATCGGCTTGAAAATGTACCTCTTCTTTTTTACCGCTTCTTTTATCCATGCATTTTTCCCTATACTGCACAGCCAAGTATATATGCTGCTTTTTCCTTCAAACTTGTCTATATTCAGTAATGCCCTGTAAAAAGTTTCTTGCATAAGATCTTCAGCAGCATCACTGTCTTTGGTCAGTGAAAGGAGAAAGCGGTACAAAGGCTTACTGTATTCCTCATACAGCTTTTTAAAATCAGACATACCCGCTCCTCCCTTCTTTCTTTGTTATTCCGCAAAGCTTCCCTCTCCATAGATTAGCTTTATAAACTGCAAAAATAAAAAAACTGCATAATACTGCATTGATTATATAATGGAGATTTGCCCTTTTAAGCACAAATATGATCAGTGTTTGAGAAAGATATGCACCTAAAGTATCCGCTCCAAACTTAGTAAAAGTATATCTTTTATCCGGTATAAAACAAAGCAGAAAAAAGCCTATAGCCCCACCTATAAAATAACAAATCATTCGCAAAAAGAATCCACTCTTTATCTCACCATATGGCTCAGCGTGATATAAAAAATTCTGCGGTATATATCTACCGAAAACTATAATAAGACATATTGCTGCCACAAACGGCAATATCGCATATTTTCTGTATTTGTTCCACTTAGTGCGGGAGGTACAGATCAATCCTGCGAAAAAATAAGGCAGAAAAACAATAGTCCTTGAGAGACTGAAACTTCTGCCAATAAAGTCGCAGTATCCTGCACCTGCTCCCAACAATACAAGCAGTAAAAGTACTATCCACTCTATATCATTTTTCTTGATTCTAAACCAAGCCCACGCCAATATCGACCAGATACAGCAGCTTAAAAGATACCATAATGTCCACCCCGGAACAAACAAACTGTCTGCCATATCAAAAAGCATATATGCTACTTGCCATACCAAATATACGGGCAAAAGTCGTTTTATCTGTTTTATGCAGTCTTGTGAATCTCTTATAAATAATCCGAAAACAAACACAAAAAGCGGCATATGAAAATGATATATCACTCTGTATTGCCATTGTGCGCTTATGCTCGAAACATCTCCCTCAATGGTATGCGCGTAAATCACAAGCCATATAAGCAGTAACTTCAAATTACAATACTTTGCTTCCCTCAGCCTTATCAAAACCCTATCCCCTTTTGTTTTCTTAAAATTAGAGTACAAAAGGGAGTAAACGTTACAAAAAAAGCAGGCTTTACGCTGTTTCTCATAGGGATTTTTTAGCGTAATGCGGTGTCGTGGAGTAGGAC
>CAZOSH010000178.1:0-3191 GCA_964582395.1 uncultured Oscillospiraceae bacterium
ATCATTGTAAGGGTAAGTATGACTGTTGAAAAATCGCTGAATCCCGCAAAGCAGGAATATGGACCGACTGCTTCAAAAGCGGGACCGACATTTGAAATGCAGGTCAGTGCTGCGGAGAAATTGCTAAAAAATCCGTGGGTGACTTCATAGTTGCCTGCATCCGAAGCAATGGACACTGCCTGACCATTTATTGGATCAAATGATAGCAAAAATGTTGTTGCAACCAAAATAAAGAAATATAAGGTGATGAAGGCAAATACATCGTTAGTTATGTTTTGATTCAAGGTTTTGCCTTCAAACTTCGTTTTGGGAACATATCGTGGGTTGATAAGCTTGCGGATGTTGACATAAGCACCCTTCATTGCAATTACAATTCGAGATACCTTTATGCCGCCTGCCGTAGAGCCTGCCATTGCTCCGATAAACATTACCACCACAAGGGAGGTCTTGGCGAGCATTGGCCACACATCAAAGTCGGTTGTGCTGAATCCTGCTGTTGTCATAAGTGAAGCCACCTGGAACAGTGAATGACGGAAGGCTTCCTCTGTGGTGTAAATCTGAGGAAAGCTCTCAAACTTGCCAACCAGACTTAAGAATACAAAACCAACAGCCGTGGCGATGATGGCAAAATAGCTTTTCAGCTCTTCACTTCGGAAGACCTCACGTATTTTGCCTATAAGCAATAGGTAATACAAACTGAAATTACAACCGAAAAGAATCAGAAAAACAGATATTACATACTGTGAGAAAGGATGGAAAAACTCCATACTTCCCGGAATAAACCCGAATCCGCCTGTTCCCGCACAACCGAAGGTGGTAAGCAGACTGAAGAAGAATTGATCGTTTTCGTATCCGGGAATAGGCTTATCAAACATCAAAACTATAACTTCAAGAATGGTCATACCTAAATAGATCAGGTAGAGTATTCTTGTTGTTACCTTCATTTTGGAAACTATCTTACCGACTTGAGGTCCGGGGCTTTCGGCGCGAAGTAGATGCATTGACGAGCCGTCGTCGCTTTCGGGAATAAAGATCAGCACGAATACGAGAATGCCCATGCCGCCTATCCAATGAGAAAAACTGCGCCAAAAGAGGGTAGAATGAGAAACGGCTGTTATGTCTGTGATAATGCTCGAGCCCGTTGTGGTGAAGCCTGACATCATTTCAAAGCAAGCATCTACATAGCTTGGAATATCCCCGTTGATTACAAAGGGGATGGCTCCGAATAAAGTCATTATTATCCACACCATCGCGGTGAGGGCAAAGCCTTCTTTTTGATAAAGGCTGTTTCTTTTAGGCTTGGGGATCTGGAGAAGAAAACCGAGAGCTGTCAAAACTATTATAGGAATCAAAAACGCTAAGATATGTATGAAGGATTCTTTGTAGATAAAACTGACAGCTAAAGGGGCCAGCATTAAAGCCGCCTCCAGTATCATTATTTTGCCTAAAATTCTTCCTAATTGTCTATATTCCATAGCGCCACCTTATTCGATCACATCGTTCAGATCGTCAAAGTTCTTGTGAGTCGTTACAACTACAACATTATCGCCAAGATGAATTTCAGAATTACCATTTGGGATGATGACTTCGTTTTGGCGGATGATACATGCAATCAAGCAGTTCTTTTTTACATTGAGATCACGCAAAGGTTTATCATAGAAATCTTCCTGTTTAACAGCGGCAAATTCCAATGCCTCGACTTGGTTGTTGACAAGCTGATATAAGGTCAAAACCTTACTGCCAACTGTGTTTGCAAGGGCGCGTATATAGCTGAGAACTCTGCCTGCAACAATATGCTTTGGTGAAACATTGTTATGAATACCTAACTCGTCAAGCATACCATAAAGATCATCACTCTTGATCTGAGTAATGGATTTTTTTACCTTTTTCTTGTTTGCAAACATTGATACGATCATATTCTCTTCATCAATGTTGGTAAGAGCAACAAAGGCATCCATAGCCTCAATGCCTTCTTCAATCAGCACATCGTGCTGAGTTCCGTTTCCGCAGATTACTGTTGCGCGGGGCAACAGTTCGGCAAATTCTTCTGCGGTGGCGGGATCGGGTTCAAGAAGCTTGACGTTATATTTTTTGCGTGATAAAGCATCCGCAAGATAGTAAGCGATACGGCTACCACCTACAATCATTACATTTTTCAAGGGAGATTTTACAAGGTTTGCCTCCGATAAAAAGTCACCGAGAGATTTTGCGTTGGCGGTAAAATGGATCCTGTCACCCTCTTGGATTTTAAAATTACCATCGGGAATGATGACATCATCACCGCGCTGTACAGCGCATATAAGGATCTTTGTAGTGAATTTTTTGCCTAGGGAGATAAGGGTCTCACCAACCAAAGAGCAGTCCTTTTCTGCGGTGATTTCAACAAGAGATACTCTGCCTTTGGCAAAGTGCTCTATCTGGTTGACGGATGGCAGGTTGATGATATTAAATATTTCGTTTGCAGTATCCTGTTCGGGGTTAACGACCATTGCTATGCCCAAGTCATTCTTCATAACCGAGATCTGCTTTCTGTAATCGGGATTGCGAACACGGGCGACGGTATTCTTTGCACCTATTTTCTTTGCGACGAGACACGCCAAAATGTTGAGCTCATCGCTTCGGGTAAGGGCGATAACAAGGTCAGCATCTTCTACCTTTGCCTCTTTTTGAATATCCATACTGCCGCCATTGCCGACTATGCCCATAACATCGTACTTCTCTATCAATGATTCTATCTTATCCTGATTTTCATCAATGATAGTAACAGTATGGCCCTCACTGGAGAGATCTTTAAGAATTGTTTTACCGATTGTTCCGAGACCAATAATGACAATTTTCATAATACTATCTCCAAACTTGATGATATTATCTACCTGTTTGCCAGACGATTCTTCCGTCCTTGATGGTATAAAGAACTAAACCGAATAACTCCTTGCCTTCAAAGGGAGTATTTCTACCCATAGAGATAAGATGCTTTCCTCCGGCAACATAGGAATAATCGGGATCAAAAATGCACAGATCGGCAATTTTGCCCGTGGCAATTCTTCCGCTGTCGATACCTAAAACGGAAGCAGGCTTTGCGGTCAGTGTATCGAGAACTCTTGAAAGAGGCAGCCCCGCATTTTTATAAAGAGCGGTCAGCACCGCACTGAAGCAAAGCTCTACCGATGAAGCGCCGTAGGGTGCTGTTA
>CAZOSH010000179.1:0-3190 GCA_964582395.1 uncultured Oscillospiraceae bacterium
GCAAGGATAATTCCATTTTGACTTCAATTGTGATCTTTCTGTCTTTTACAGTTATTTTTGTTTTTCCGCTATCAATTAAAAAAGAATGCTCTTCTGTAGAATAAATGCCGCTGGGATGGCTGTTTCGAGCTATGAGAAGATATTTTGTTTGCTCGGGGGAAAGTACACCCACCATATTGAAATCCTTAAATAACGCAGTTCCACCGATTTGAGGAAGCTTTGTTTCATCGTCTTCTTTTTTTGTTGTAACAAGAGGTAATATTCCATCTATTCCTGTTTCTAAAGTCTCATTGAGAAATTGATAGTAGGGAATGTCGGGAGCTCTTAACATTTTTGCACTTTCCTTAATTGAATCTGTAATAGAGAAACAAGAAATAGGGTCTGTTTTAGGCTCAGTTGCAATTACATCGGATGCTTTACCCTCTGTTATTGCAACATTTACGGAAGATCTGAATCTCGGTTCATTATTTATCAGATTGATTAGATGTTCTACTCCTGCGCTTTTTACATAATCTGAACTTAAAAGAATGACCTGAGTATGAGTAAAGTATAACCGTTGACCTTCCAGACCGGGAAGCTTGCTCAACGCATCCACAATTGTTCTCCCGTTGGTATCTAACAGGATAGGAGAAAGTTCATTTTGATCGGAGTTTTTCATATTGACGATCTGCGTTACAACATCATATCCGTCATCATTCCTATCAACAGACATCCCCGATACGATCATTAATTTATCTATTTCTGTTGCTGTGCTGCAGGCGTTTAACAGGAACAGCAGTGGCATAAACAGTATTATCAGCTTCTTCATTTTTCACCATTCATTCCCGATATAAATCTGTTTTTCTTTTTCATCAAATGAAAGGGTGTCCGGGTAATGCTGTCTTCACAGGTTCCCATACTTACGAAGGGCAGGTATGATAGGGTAGGAATTCCAAATGATGACTGTTCGCACAGTAAAAGCAGAAACCACAGCATACCAAGAATATACCCATAAAGCCCCAATACTATACTTAAAAGCATAAGACCGAGACGAACCCAAATAATTACGGATTTTTGTTTCGGAGCAATCAGTCCTGTGATTCCTGAAAATGCTATAACTATCAGCATTGCGGGAGAAACTATATGAGCATTTACAGCTGCTTGTCCTACGACCAAACCGCCTACGATAGAAAGAGTTTGTCCCATATTAGCAGGTGTTCGTGTACCTGCTTCGCGAAGTATCTCAAAAGCTAAAAGCAGCATTAAAGCCTCAACTGTTATTGAAAAGGGGACACCTTGCCTTGATGCAGCCATTGATAGGAGTAGCTGCGAAGGTATAAGCTCACGATGAAATCGCATAAGTGATATAAATATAGGAATTATGGATATTGATATCACAAAACCAAGTATTCTCAGAAATCTGTTTATTGCCGCGAAGAAAAAGTTTACATAATAATCTTCGGGCGATTGAAAGCCTTCAAGGAATATATAGGGTGCGGTCAATGCCACGGGTGAACCGTCAACGAATATAACTATTCTGCCTTCAAGTAACTTTGCGGCTGCAATATCAGGCCTTTCAGTAGAGCCTGTTGATCGGATGGGTGACCATTTTCGGTCGCTGATCAATTCAGCAATATAGTTACTGTCAAGAACACCGTCAATTCTTATCTTGTTCAGGCGTGACTTAAGCTCTGTAACAATATCTTTCCTTGCACAGCCATCTATAAAGCATATTGCACAGGTTGTTTTAGTTACTTCTCCAAGTTCAAAATATTCAACCTTTAGGTCTTTATTTCTTACCTTTCGACGCAATAGTGAAATGTTCATCAAGACAGGCTCTGTAAAGCCTTCTCGTGGTCCTTTGAGAAGTGGTTCATTGGGGGGTTCATCTATTCCACGCTTAACAAAGTTCTTTGATCCTATGATCAATGCTTTTGAGCAACCGTTGCAAAACAGAATAGTATCGCCATATAATAAAGCATAGATTATTTGCTCAAAATCATCACTTTGAGTTGTCTCATTAGTTTGTAGGACTTTCTTTTCGATGTATGACAGTCTGTTATGACCTATTGCTATAGTCGGTCTGTGAATAAGGATAGGTCTGATGATGTTGTCATTTACAAGAGGAGAATTGACCATACCGTCTACGAAGAATATGCAGCATTCCCAATTGGCAATAAGCTTGTCCGTAGGGCTGAAACGATGCATTTTGATTGTTTTGTCCTTTGCAAAGGTTTGTTGCATATATTCAATATTGCATTCCAAGGACGAATTGACATTATTATAAGTAACCATATATATTCCTCCTAAATTAGTATGGTCAAATGTGGAATCATTAATACATTCAAATATGATTGAAATATGTTGACTTTTTTTATTAATTTGTATATAATTCATAAAGTAAATGCATTGAAGAGCAGGAGTACTGTTTTGTTTCGGCATAGAGAGGATGCGGTTGGTGTAAGCATTCGCGAAAAAACGGGAAGGTCGGCTTGGAGCAGCATGGCTGAAGTAGCAGTAAGCTGTGACGTTTTCCGCGTTAAGGAATAAAAGAGTGCGCCTTATGGCGAATATGGGTGGTACCGCGAGATTGTTCTCGTCCCGTAGCTGTTTAGCTACGGTTTTTTTATTTTTGTTAAAAATGAGAGGAGATATATATTATGATCAAAGAACTCCCCAAGGTATATGAACCTAAAGAATCGGAAGACAAACTTTATAAGTTTTGGATGGACAACGGTCTCTTCAATGCAGAAGTTGATAAGAGCAAGAAGCCGTTTTCTATCGTAATACCCCCTCCAAACGTTACCGGTCAGCTTCATATGGGACATGCTCTTGACAATACTCTTCAGGATATTCTTATCCGCACAAAGCGTATGCAGGGCTACAGCACCCTTTGGATGCCAGGTACTGACCACGCAGGTATTGCTACACAGATCAAGGTTGAAGCGGAACTGCGTAAAGAGGGCTTGACCCGTTACGATCTCGGTAGAGAGAAGTTCTTGGAAAAGGTATGGGAGTGGAAAGAAATGTACGGCTCCCGTATTATTAATCAGCTTCATAAGCTGGGCGCTTCCTGCGATTGGAGAAGACTTCGCTTCACAATGGATGAAGGTCTTTCTAAGGCTGTCCGCGAAGTTTTCGTTACTCTTTATGAAAAAGGTCTCATTTACAAAGGTAACCGTATTATAAACTGGTGCCCTGAGTGTACTAC
>CAZOSH010000180.1:0-1414 GCA_964582395.1 uncultured Oscillospiraceae bacterium
ACGGAGGATACCTACATGGTTTCTGTTGCCGTACATATAGCGAACGCCGTTGGGATTGATAAAGTCGTCAATGGTGGTGGTCTGTATGCCGCCTGAGTATTCCCAAGAGTCAGCCTTGCGGTCTACACTGTAGTCGCTTCCGCCGCCGCCTGCCTGCTCACCTGAGCAGTGCATAATAATGCCGTTGCCTACATAGAGAATGACGTGACCGATATCTGCATAATCGGTGTAAACGATAAGATCGCCGGGCTGAAGGGTTTCGAGAAGGAGTTCAATAGCCATTTCTTCGGTCTCATCAGACTCCATACCGTACCAGTAGTACGGCATAATATCTTTGCAGGTTATCAGCTTGTTAACGCGGTCTGCGCCGTTGGGGAACTCATAATCAAATGCATCAAGGAAACATCCGTACAGCCAGGATGAGCAGTCCATATAAAGAGTGCTCTGGGGTGTTGCATCCTCGGGGGAAGCCTCGGTAGTACGGCGGTAGATGGAGCGCTGTGAGGTGCGATCCAAAGCAAGCTGGTCATACTGTAACCAGGACATACGCTCATCATAAGCGAGAACGGTTGCCATCAGATAATCGAAGTTTTCGGGATAGGTCTCATCGGGAAAACGCTCGTCGGTAGCGTTGAGATGTTCCCAAGTAAGGGTAGTTGTGCTTTCACGGGTATAGGTGGAAGGATCGGTTCCGAAGCAGAACTCGTGAGCCGCATTCTGCAGAATGGTTGCTTCCTCCTTGGTCAGCTGACCGTAGACGGGCATACCAACTGTGGACTTACCGAACAGAGTATAATAAAGTATGCAAGCGTTGTAATAAGAGCCTGCGATAGAGGGGTGACGCTTAGAGGAATCGTGAAGGTCGATGCCTGTGTCGGCATATTTTGCGGTATTATAGAAGAACTGTGTTGCATCGCTGGTCATGCACATCAAAGGATCATTCTGCATGGCGGCAGCCATATCCTCAGCAAGCTTGTTGATCTGCTGTGTATGAATTGCGGGGCTGAGTCCGGTAGAAAGTCCCCACTTGGTCAGTGAAGCGGAATCTGAGAAGCCCTTCTTGAATGCGGGGGGAACAAAAAGAACCATCTTTGCCTGAGGAGCCTTTTCTGCAACCATACTCTCCCAATAAGCGATAGAGGTTATAACTCTTCCGCGGGCAGCGGGAAGTCCGATTCCGCGTTCACGACCGGAGAGAATGACCATAAAGTCAAGGGGATTCTCGGTATCGTCAAAAGCAGCCTGAAGCTTTTTGCCGTATGTAGAAGAGGACTTGAAGCTTGTGATCTCGCCGGTTGCTGTATCATTG
Source organism: uncultured Oscillospiraceae bacterium (assembly GCA_964582395.1). Lineage (GTDB taxonomy): Bacteria > Bacillota > Clostridia > Oscillospirales > Butyricicoccaceae > RGIG3513. The sequence continues at coordinate 1,310 of CAZOSH010000180.1, forward strand.
GTCCAATTGAACATTTCGTAGAGGGTATAGGTCTCAGCCTTTCCGCCGTTGTTATAAGCCATACCATAAATGTTCAGCTTGATGCCATCCTGAGCGGCAATGTCC
>CAZOSH010000180.1:1424-3174 GCA_964582395.1 uncultured Oscillospiraceae bacterium
ATAAGCGCATCGCCCCAAATAGCAATGCTGTAGGTCTGCTCGGGTGTTGCATTTGCACCTACAAGGCGTGGAAGCAGGGGAGCGGTGGCAGACTCACCGCTGTCGGGTGTCTCGGGGTCTTCCGGCTTATTTGCACAGCCTGCAAAGGCGCAGACAAGCATCAAAAGTGCCAGAAGAAGTGAAGTGATTTTTCTCATACTTGTGTGTCTCCTTTTGTGAAAGTGTTTACATATTTAAACGAAAATATTTTAGCATAACAAAAGATGTAAAGCAAGATGGTACAATCTTTTTGTAGACTTTGTATAAAAAATCGGCTGTGCAATTGTGCATAATGTAAAAAATCATCTCTGAAGAACAGAGATGATTTTTGTTGGGAAATTATATTTTGTTGATATAGTCTATAAGAATGGTTCTCAGCGTCTGAGGATCGCAGTTGCCCTTGAGCTCCTTCATGCAAGCACCGAAAATTGCCATAATTGCCTTTTCCTTGCCGTTCTTGTAGTTTGCAACAGCGGCGGGATCGGCGGCACAAGCAGCCTTGACGACCTCTTCGATCTTGCCTGTATCGCTCGATACGATAAAGCCGTTGGCTTCAGCATATGCAGCAGGCTCAATGGTCGCATCATCAAACATAGCATAAAGTATCTTCTTTGCGTTTGCTCTGCCAACCTTGCCGCCTGTTACAAGCAGGATCAGCTCGCCCAAGGTCTTTCCACTGAGAGTCAGCATATCATAGGTCATCTTTCTTGCATTGAGTATGCTCATTACTTCAGAGATCATCCAGTTTGCCGCATCCTTTGCGGATTTGCAAACAGAATAAGCATCCTCAAAGCAATTACACAGAGCAATGCTCTTTGTAAGCTGATCGGCATCATACTCACCGAGACCGTACTGACTGATATACTTTTCGCGCTTGACCTCGGGAAACTCGGGAAGAGAAGACTGTACACGGTCAAACCATTCATCGTCGATGACTACGGGCATAATGTTGGGGTCGGGGAAGTAGCGGTAATCGCCCGCAGTCTCCTTGGTTCTCATAGCATAGCTCTTGCCCTTGATATCGTCCCAACGGCGGGTCTCCTGACGGAGCACCTCAGTGCCGTTTTCGATGGCATCAATATGTCTTGCGGTTTCGTACTCTATAGCGCGCTTGATAGCTTCAATAGAGTTCATATTTTTCATCTCGGCTCTTACGCCCAACTTGTCACTGCCTTCGGGACAGACAGAAAGGTTTACATCGCAACGCATAGTTCCGTGAGCCATTTCACATTCGGCAACGCGGGCATAGCGGAGAAGTGTTTTAAGTCTTTCAAGATATGCTTCAACCTCTTCTGCGCTTGAAAGGTCGGGCTGACTGACTATTTCAATAAGGGGAACGCTGGTGCGGTTGAAGTCGACATGGGTAGTACCCTCGCGGATGTCATGGACCAGCTTTCCTGCATCCTCTTCCATATGGATCTGCTTGATGCGGATGTTTTTCTTGCCCTTGGAGGTCTCTATCTCAACCAATCCGTTTACAGCAACGGGAGCAAACCATTGTGTGGTCTGATATGCGGCAGGAAGGTCGGGGTAATAATAGCTCTTCTTATCAAATGTAGTGGTGCGGTTGATATGACAGTTAAGCATCATACCCGCTTTCATACCAAAGTCAACAACTCTTTTATTTACTACCGGAAGCATTCCCGGCATACCGCAGCAAGCAGGGAAAACATGCTCATTAGGATCTGCACCGTAAGAATGTGCTGAGCAG
>CAZOSH010000181.1:0-3162 GCA_964582395.1 uncultured Oscillospiraceae bacterium
AAAAGTCCAGTAATACAGTTTTTTCGCTATGGACTATTTCTTTTTCGAAAACCTCTTTATCAACCTTTAATACTGCCATAATTATTATCTCCTTTTGGTATTTTATTCTGTGATTATAGTATAACACATATTTGTGTATTTTCCGTGATAAAATCACATAAGTAGCAAAAATGAGGGAAACAAACTGTTTCCCTCATCTTGGCATCACTTTTCAGGGTTGCGGAGAATATCTACTATCTTTCCTCCATCGTTTGCTTTTTCTCCGCCTGCTGCGTTCCAGCCGGCTTCAAAAGCAGCACGTGCAAGCTGATAGATAGCTTCCTCTACCCTGTCATACTCGGGGCTCTCGAGAAAAGCGTCAAGAGCACCTTCAAACTTGTCTGAATGCATCCTTCTTACCTCCATTCGGGAGATTTTCTATTTGGCAAACTCATATTATCATATTGTGTCGAACTTTGCAACTTAATATTCTGTAACACCGTCATAAATCAAAACCGCGTCGCCTGTAAGCACCACACGCTCATCGGTATAGTTGACGGTAACATCTCCACCGCGAAGTTTGACAGTGACATCGGTGCCCTTTTCACAAAGTCCGTTTTCGGTTGCTGCAACTACTGCAGCGCAAGCTCCCGTACCGCAAGCTGTGGTTTCACCATTGCCGCGTTCCCATACTCGCATTTTGATGGTGCTCTTGTTTACCACACGGATAAACTCTGTATTCACACCTTCGGGGAACAAATCGGACTGTTCAAACAGTTTTCCAACACTTTCAACAGGAGCATTATCCACACGCTCGGTAAAGATAACGCAATGAGGATTTCCCACCGAGACGCAGGTGACATTATACTCATTATCCCCCATTTTAACGGGAATATCCACTACCTTGTTACGGTCAAGCTTTACGGGAATATCTGCCGCATCAAGGGATGCCTTGCCCATATCTACCGATACCGAGCTGACCTTTCCGTTACGAGTATAAAGTGAAAGTTGCTTTACTCCGCTGGCTGTTTCAATGGTCAGTTCATCTTTATTCGTGAAGCCCTTGTCGTAAAGGTATTTGCCTACACAGCGTATGCTGTTACCTGCCATTCTGCCCTCGCTGCCGTCACTGTTGTAGATCCGCATTTTGGCATCTGCAATCTCTGACTTTTCGATCAGAACAATTCCGCAGCCGCCCGCACCGTAGTTTCTGTCACAGAGGGTGATGCACAATGATTCAGGACAGGTGATCTTGCCGTCAAAGTTTTCAATAAAAATATAATCATTGCCTGATCCATGCATTTTTGAAAAATGCAGCAAGCTGCGCTTTTCACGCATATTGTTGATATCAACAAGCTCGGTATTTGTCTGAGTGTAGCCGCTGGCGATTATATCTGCCAAAGCATTTGCCGTATCAAGAGATGTGAGACAGGCAATGGACAACTGCAGCGCTCTGCGGTGTAACGCTATATAGTGGTCGTGTGTGGAGTCATAAGCCGCGCCCGTATAAACGATATAGCTTATATTGCCGCTTTCGATAAGCTTGAAGGCTTCATCACTGTCACCGATATGATCAACCTTTTCAACATCAATGCCAAGTTTTTCTATAGCCTTTGCAGTGCCCTCGGTAGCATAAAGTTTCATTCCAAGGTCATCAAGCTTTTTGGCAAGAGTGACTATTTCAAGATGGTCGTGCTCATCAACACTGATAAACACGCCGTTTGCGCCGCCGCGCTTAGGGGATGCAAGTTTGATTCCCGCCGCGCACAGACCTTTGAAAAGCGCTTCAGTGAGGGTCTTTCCAACTCCCAAAACCTCGCCCGTAGACTTCATTTCAGGGCCGAGATATGAGTTTACATCATTGAGCTTTTCAAAGGAGAATACGGGCACTTTTACCGCAAAATACGGAGGTGTTTTGTAAAGTCCCGTACCGTAGCCAAGACTTTCAAGGCTTTCGCCGGTCATAACCCTTGCCGCCAGATCTACCATCGGCACACCGGTCACCTTGCTGATATAAGGAATGGTGCGGGATGCGCGGGGGTTGACCTCAATAACATACAGATCTCCGTGATAGATAAGATACTGAATATTGACAAGCCCCTTTGTTCCCAAAGAAAGCGCCAGCTTTTCAGAACATTCACAGATGGTCTGTGTCATTTTATCCGAAATGCTGTAGGGCGGATAGACGGCAATGGAGTCACCGCTGTGAACGCCTGCTCGCTCGATATGCTCCATAATTCCGGGGATAAGCACCGACTTTCCGTCGGAAATTACATCTACCTCAAGCTCGGTGCCCATCATATATTTGTCAACAAGCACGGGGTTTTCTATCTTTTGGGCAAGTATGCGCGCCATATAGGTCTCCACAGCCTTGTCATCGTGAGCAATGGTCATATTCTGACCGCCGATGACATAGGAAGGACGGAGCAATACAGGATATCCCAGACTGTTTGCCGCATCAAGCGCCTGCTGAGTGGTCTTTACGCCCATTCCCTTGGGGCGCTTGATTCCGCAGCTTTCAAGAAGTCCGTCAAAACGTTCTCTATCCTCTGCAAGGTCGATACCCTCTGCAGATGTACCCAAAATATTTATCCCTTGCTTATCAAGGAACTGTGTGAGCTTTATGGCAGTCTGTCCGCCAAAAGCCACAACAACACCTTCGGGCTGCTCTACCGAGATGACATCCATAACATCTTCGGGACACAGCGGCTCAAAATAAAGTCTGTCTGCGGTGTCGTAGTCGGTGGAAACCGTTTCTGGATTATTGTTGATTATAGCTACTTCATAACCAAGTTTCTGCAGTGTCCAGACACAATGGACCGAGGAATAGTCAAACTCTATACCCTGACCGATGCGGATAGGACCTGAGCCCAAAACAAGAATACGTTTTTTATCCTTGGCAACACGGGGCTTTGCTTCGCACTTTTCGCCGCGAACGGAGTAAAAATAGGGTGTTTCTACCGAGAACTCCTCGGCGCAAGTGTCAACAGTCTTATATACGCAAGGCTTATGCTCACACTTATCACCCGAAATGCGCTCTAAGGCGGCATCGGTATAACCAAGCAGCTTACCCTGCTCATAATTGCCCGACAGACCTTCCGCGGCAATTTTTGCCTCAAAATCTGCCAATTCCTTGATCTTCTCTAAGAACCAAGGGGTTATCTTTGTTATATTGTGTATTTC
>CAZOSH010000182.1:0-3159 GCA_964582395.1 uncultured Oscillospiraceae bacterium
GCCGCGCTAAACTAAATAAAAAGAAAGTAGATATGATCTGCGCCAACAATCTGAAACAAGACGGCGCAGGCTTCGGGGTCGATACTAATGTTATTACGGTTATAACCCAGAATAGCATAGTTGAGCTCCCCTTACAGTCAAAGGATGCCGCAGCAAATGAGATCATAACACAAGCAATAAAACTCAGCAAATAAAGCAAGCCCCACTCGTTAAACGAGTGGGGTAATTTTTATGCTTCTTTTATGCTTTTTCCGCATATATGTTCCGGTGTCAGCTTAAGCAAAATCGTGTTGCGCACATAGTTGTTTATTTCTTCCGCAATATACTCCTCATCATTGGTAAACTTATGGCACAGCTTTTTTGTAATATCTATAACAGTGTCTATATCCTCTATGATATCAACTCTGCCGAAGACAATAACACTTTTAACATTAAATGCCCAGTCTCCGTTTGCCTTATATCCTTTATCGTAAACGCAAAGAGACGCCTTATTATTCTTTTTTATCGAATCGAGCTTATGCCCTATTTTACCACAATGAAAATAAATACAACCGTCGCAGACATTGTAAAATTGATTCATCGGCACACCATAAGGATATTCATCATCGCCAATCACCGAAAGAACGCCGCGAGTCTCGTTGGTCAATATGTCAATGCATTCTTCATTGGAAAGTTGCTGATTCTTTCTTAAAAGTTCTCTGAACATAAAAGCTCTCCTATTGTATAAATAGCATCTCTCTGGTAATAGACTTCAGGTCTTTTGCGCCGCACATAAGCATTGTATCTTCAAGCTCAGAAGCAAGCTTCTCAATATACAATTTGACCCCTTCTTCTCCTCCTCCAAAGACCATGGGTACAAAGGGGCGGCAAATAAGTGTAGCATCCGCGCCGAGTGCTAATGCTTTAAAAATATCGACGCCACTTCGTATACCTCCATCTACAAGGATTTTCATCCCGCTTCCCTTTAAGGTATCTGCAATATCCCCTAACACCTCGGCCGTTGCAGGGCATTGATCCAAAACTCTGCCGCCGTGATTACTGACCACGATCGCCGCTGCGCCTGCTGCCTTTGCTTTCAGTGCTCCTTTAACTGTCATAACTCCCTTAACTATAAAGGGCACATTACTGAGTGCTGCTATTTCCGCAAGTTCTTCAACAGTTTTAGGACCTGAAGGCGGATCCATATTTTTCAGGAAAGGCAAGCCCGAACCGTCAATATCCATTGCCACTGCAAACGCTCCCGACTCGTTACAATAGCCCATTTTTTCACGGATTATCTCGATATTCCAAGGCTTGACAGTAGGGACACCTATGCCACCTAATTCGCTGATAACTATGCAGGTATCTTGCAATACTTTTCCGTTGACTCCGTCCCCCGTAAAAGCAGCAATTCCACACTCCGCGCAAGCTTTTAGAAGGATTCGGTTATATTCGACATCATTATACTTCTCATCATAGTGAAAAGAAACAGATCCAACAGGTGCGGCGAAAAAAGGGTATTTGAAGTTCTTTCCGAAAAGTCTCAGGCTCATATCAGGCTTGACATTCTCGGAAATAGTATCCATATTAAGTCGGATCTCCTGCCACTTATCATAGTTGCGCACTGCTACATCTCCCACTCCCTTTGCTCCGGGACCGGGAATATGGTTTTTGCAGGCCTTTCCGTCGCACACAGGGCAAGCCTTACAGTTTTTACCGATTATCTCTCTTGCATTATTTAAAATATCCTGATATGTCATATTATTTTTTACCTCCAAATGAACAGGTGAATCAGTACCGATTGAATTAACAATGACGAAAACAACACAATATTTGCAATTAAAACTTTACCTTTTATCCTTTTCAAAACAGCAGTTATAAAATATGTAATTGCGGCAATTACAACAGGCACACATGCCAACTGAATAATCCAAGGCACTAACACAAGAATATCCATATTAGTACCATATCCCCAGCCTGTTTGCATCTGCTCCTTGACAAGCCACCAAGTCCACAGCAGATTAAATCCGTTTGCAACAGCCAAAAGATATATCATTATTATACCAAAAGCACTTTGTTTTTTGTCTTTCATTATATCACCGTAATCCTATGGCTTTCAACACTTCTCCCGTTGTAATGCCATTATAATTATACTTCATTTCTTCTTTGGTAAATGGCAGATCAGCCCTTCCTTCGAGCTTGATTAGTCTGCAGTTCAAGATAATTCTATCGTGATTTTTTACTACCGATTCCCGAATCAATGGCTTTGCTATATGTTTGTCATTACATAACATTGTTTCAATGTTTCCGAATTGTTTCAATAAAGCAGCAGCAGTTTTCGGCCCAATCTTTTCTGCGCCTTTTATATTGTCCGCTGTATCACCCGTTAAGGATTTATATTCCGCATACTGCTCTGGCTCTATTCCAAGCCTGTCATTTATATACTTTCTGTCGCAAATGACCGTTTTATCGCCTCTATATCGCAGTACGTTCACATTATCATTTATAAGCTGAAAAAAATCACTGTCCTGAGAGGCAATAACAATTTTGTTTTGCTCACCATATTTGATTGCATAGGATGCTATCCAATCATCCGCTTCGCAATCAACAGTTTCTTTGTTGCATATCCCCAAATAATCAAGGGCGGCATAAATATCCGCAAGCTGTGAAAAAGGCGTATCTTCCTCTGCCATCAAGCTGTAATCAGGTCTGTTTGACTTGTAATCAGCATCCAATTCTACCCGAGCATTGTAACTTTCTCCGTCGAAAAGTACCGCAATATGTGTAGGTTGCGTCAAACGGATCATCTTTAGTAAAGCACCGATAAATCCCAATGTCCCTTGAATAGCCTTACCATCCTTATTGATGATTCTTGCAGGCATTCCGTAAAACATTTGAAACAGCAGGTTGCTGCCGTCAACTATTAATAGTTTATCCATTCCGTTATCTCCACCAAGAAAATTTGCCAAAACAATGATATTACTGTATAATGAAAATTGATTTATTCGTATAGTCACTTCTTTATTCTATTATAATAAAAACATTCCGTTATAGCAAGGATTTCAACAAAGGATGTGCGGTTTATGTTCCAAAAAGTTTTAAACGAAATTATTAAGTATAACAAAATAATCATACATAGGCATAACAATCCCGACGGGGATGCCCTCGGCAGTCAGATAG
>CAZOSH010000183.1:0-3141 GCA_964582395.1 uncultured Oscillospiraceae bacterium
ATTATTGCCAAAGTAAAACCTGCACCTGACATAAATCCATTGAGAAGAGATCCTATAAAATTATATCCGTTACTTACGTTGAGCAGAGCTACACCGAGAACTGCGCAGTTTGTTGTAATAAGGGGCAGATAAATACCGAGGGCTTGATAAAGCGACGGAATCATCTTCATAAGGAAAAGTTCAACAAACTGTACAAGTGCTGCAATTATCAAGATAAATGCAACAGTCTGCATATACATCAATTCCAAAGGAACGAGAATGAACTGATTAACAAGATATGTGGCTGCAGATGCAACTGTCATAACAAATATAACAGCAATACCCATGCCTAGTGCAGTATCAGTCTTTTTTGATACGCCAATGAAAGGGCATATACCAAGAAACTTAACAAATATAAAGTTCTCAACAAGTATAGCGGCAAGAGAAAGGGAGACTATTTCAGTAAAACTCATGAACGATTCCTCCTTTTCTGTATTTTATCCATTACGACTTTGAATGCGGCAATAACGCATCCGAGGGTCAAAAATCCTCCTGCAGTCTGCACGATCATAGAGACCGGCTGATAAGATTCACCGAAGAGGGGAATGCCGTAAATTGTTCCTGAACCTATTATTTCGCGCACAGAGGCAAGAATACAGAGCGCAAATGTGAAACCAAGTCCCATGGCTACACCATCTATAAAGCTGCGATATACGCCGTTTTTAGATGCGTATGCTTCTGCACGAGCAAGAATAATGCAGTTAACGACAATAAGCGGTATATACATGCCCAGTGATGCTGAAAGGTCGGGGAGATATGCTTGCAAAAGCAGATCAACAACGGTAACAAAGCCTGCAATGATAACAATATAACAAGCAATTCTGACTTTGGAGGGAATAATTTTGCGAAGCAAAGAAATTACAACATTAGAGCATACAAGCACTGCAGCTGCAGCCAACCCCATACCAATGGCATTTTGAAGAGAGGTGGTTGTTGCCAGAGTAGGACACATACCAATTAACTGTACAAGAGTAGGATTGTTGGTAAAAATTCCATCCATCAACTGTTTAAAGGTGGCTTTCATTTTGTGACACCTCCTAAATAGTCGTTTGCATAATCAAGTGCTGTTTGAACTGCATCGGTAACAGCTCGTGATGTTTCGGTTGCACCCGATATGGCGATTATATCAGTTTCAGATTCTGCCTTATTCTTGGCGAGATTTAAAGGTCCCGTCAGCCCTTCAAACTGTTTGAGCCAATCTGGTTCATTTGCCTTATTTCCAAGTCCTGCCGTTTCATTAATAGAGGTGATTTTTACACCGCTTATCTTATTGTTCGAACTGACACCTACGATCAAGGTGATATCGGAAACAGAACCTGTAACTGTTATCTGAGCGCAAACACCTTTAACAGAGCCATCATCAGCTTTTGCCTCATAAAGAGCATCAAGTTCTGAGTCTTCAGGTATTTTAACTGCTTCGAATTGAGAATCGGGAATTATTTCAAGCATAGCATTTTGTATCTTTTGCGCTGCGATCTCTGCGATTTTATCTTTCGTGAGATAATTTGCAAAACCTAATATTGCAGAAACAATAAGACAAACGCAAGATAAAACAATGATCATAGAAAGAGGAGTATTTTTCATTTTGTAATAACCTCCTTCTTAGTTTTTTTTACAAAGCCGAACTTTCTTGGAGATGTAGCCTTTTCAATCAAAGGAACAAGTATATTCATAATAAGAACAGCGTATGTAGATCCTTCGGGATATGCGCTGAAGTATCTGATAAACACTGTTAAAGCACCGCAACCGATACCGTAAATGACTTGACCCCATTTAGTAACAGGAGAGGTGGTATAGTCACTTGCCATAAATATTGCACATAGCATTACGCCGCCGGACAAAAGATGATAGATCATATTGTCCACATTAGATATTTCTCCAAGAGGGAAAGCTAGGGTGAGTAATGCGACTGTCCCAAGGTACATAATAGGAATACGTATAGTGATGACCTTGCGATAAACTAAATAAACTCCGCCTGCCAAAAGTGCCAATGCAGATGTTTCACCCAGCGATCCTCCAATCATACCAAGCAACATATCTGTAGTTGATGCTTCGGGAACAAGTCCATTGCTTATATATGACATAGGAGTTGCTGAAGATACTGCATCGGGAACAGATGCGATAAGGGGAAGCGCAGTTTTGGGTGCAGTCCAAGTGGTCATTATCAAAGGCCAAGAAGCAAGCAAAAATGCACGGGCAGTAAGCGCGGGATTCATAAAGTTTTTGCCTATTCCGCCATAAAGCTGTTTTACAATAATAATTGCGAAAGCAGAACCTACAACGACCATCCACCATGGAGCGGAAACAGGAAGACAATAAGCAAGAAGGATACCTGTTACAACAGCAGACAGATCCTTAACAGGAACTTGCTTTTTCAATAATAAACAATATATTGCTTCGAAAGCAACACAAGAAATTACAGAAATGCAAGTTAAAACCAAAGCTCTGAAGCCAAACACCATAACAGATACAACCAACGCGGGCATCAGCGCGATTATAACATCAAGCATGATCTGGCTGACATTGTCAGAAGTGTGTATATGCGGGGAGGTAGTAACTTTAAGTCTTGATAAATCAGTCATCGTTTACACCTCATTTCTTTTTTGAAGCGGCAATACGCTGCTTAGCCAATCTGATTCCGTGAACAAGAGGAAGGCTTCCAGGGCAAATATATGAGCAGGCACCGCATTCAATACAATCAAGAGCATTGAGCTTTTCAAGATCTGCAATGCTGTCCTTGTCGTGATATTTATAGATATTGGTGGGGACAAGCTTCATAGGACAAATGTCTACGCAGCGACCGCATCTTATACATATCGGCTTGAGCGGATTTTTAGGCTCATCTTCATCAAACGCAAGTATAGCATTTGTTCCCTTGATAACGGGAACTTCTGTTGTATACAGAGGATTTCCCATCATGGGACCACCCATAAGAAGTTTGGTAGGAGGAGCATTTAGTCCGCCGCATGCTTCAAGAAGATTTTCAACGGGTGTACCTATTCTGACTTCAAGGTTTTTGGGTTCAACAACAGCATTTCCGGAAACAGTAACGATTCTTCTAATTACGGGAATACCCCTGCTGAACAATCTGTATACTGCAGC